>NZ_JBARYR010000731.1:0-14246 GCF_049648075.1 Rubrivirga sp.
GTTCAGCACCACGACCGAGATGATCAGCGTCGCGAACGCCGTTCCGAGCTCGGGGAACTGGACGGCGACCTCGCGCGCCAAGCCGAGCGCGATGCCGGCCTGCGTGATGAAGGCCATCCACGAGAACCGACGCTCGGCCGCCGGCTCGCCCGCGAGCGCCGATCCGGTCGCTGCGCCGGCCGCGATGCCGACGGCTCGGACGACGAAGAGGGCACCTGCGAACGGCAACGTCGCCCACAGGATGTCGAGCTTGAGCGCGAGACCGGTGATCGTGAAGAACGCGACGTAGACCGCCGGCCCGACGTCGTGGAGGATCTCGTCGAACTCGTCCCGGAACGACGTGTAGTTGGTCACGATAAAGCCGCCGATCATCGCGATGAGGAGCGGCTCGATGTAGATCTCGACGCCCAGGCTCTCCAGGCTGAACACCTTGGTCCACGACGCGAGCTCGTAGACCCCGAACCCGAGCGCCAGGATCAGCGCCGTCTTGACCAGCCGGGGCAGGTGCCGAGACAGGATCAGCTTGAGCAGCTGCCCCGTCACCATTCCGACGCCGACCGCCAAGGCCAGGTCGAGGGCGAGCAGGCCCACGAACCCGATCGTCAGACCCGTCCCGGTTAGGAGGGCGCTCGCAATCGAGGTCGCGACGGCGAACAGGACGATGATGACCACGTCCATCAGCACCGTCACACCGAGCGCCGTCCGCGTAAACGGCCCTCGTGCGTGGACCTCTTTGATGACGGCGATCGTGGACGGTGGCGAGAGCGCGAGCAGCACGGCGCCGCCCAGCAGCGACGTCGCGAGTCGGGCCTCGAATTCCCACCCCTGGGTAAACGGCAGGTACGCCGTCAGGATGTAGACCGCTACGCTGACGAGGATGAACGTGGTGATCAGGATGCCGCCTGTGCTGAACAGGATCGGGCGGAGCCGACGCCTGATCTCGGGCAGGTACAGCTCGCTGCCGGCCACGAACGCGATCACGGCGAGCGACAGCTCGTCGACGAACCGCAAGCTCTCCGCGGCCGACGAGGGCAAAAAGTCCAAGCCAAACGATCCGACCAGCGCCCCGGCGAACAGGTAGCCGGTGATCGTCGGGAGCTTGATCTTCTTGAACCCGATCCCGATCACGTACGACGCCAGGCAGACGACGGCGAAGGCCAGGGTGTACTCGAGCGTTTGCATGCGGGACCAGGGGGGACGTTGAAGCTACCTCGGCCAGCGCTGTCGCGACTTTAGGGCGTGACACGACCTCGAGGGCGGACGCGTAAGTCTCCGAGAACGGGGGCACCCCGGTGCCCTCCGTGCGTGTACCGCGCATGACACTGCTACAGAGCTTGCTCGCGATGGGAGGGGGCGTCGTCCTCCTGGTGGCCGGCGCCGAAGGCTTGGTCCGCGGCGCCTCGGCGCTCGCGCTCCGCGTCGGGATCACGCCGCTCGTCGTCGGGCTGACCGTCGTCGCGATCGGGACATCGAGCCCGGAGCTGGTGGTGAGCGTTCAAGCGGCGTTGGCGGGGCAGGGCGGTGTGGCGGTCGGCAACGTGGTCGGGTCGAACGTGGCGAACCTGGGCCTGATCGTCGGGCTCGCGGCGATCCTGTCGCCGATGGCGGTAGACCGGACGTTGATCCGGTTCGACGTGCCCATCATGCTGGCCTCGATGGTGCTCTTGGTCGTCTTCCTGCTCGACGGGACGCTGGGGCGGATCGAGGGCGGGTTTCTGGCGTCCGGCGCCGTGTTCTACACCGTGTGGAAGATCCGGGCCTCGAGGCGCGAGGTCCGGGAGCAGCAGGCCGAGCTTCCTCCCGAGGTCCGCGACGCGATCACGGAGTCGGCATTGGGGTTCAAGCGCCACATCCTGCTGGTGATCGGCGGGATCGCGCTCTTGGTGTTCGGGTCCGAACTACTCCTGAACGGGGCCGTCGCCGCGGCTGAGATGCTGGGCGTGAGCGAGGCGGTCGTCGGCCTGACGCTGGTGGCGCTGGGGACGAGCCTGCCGGAGCTCGCGACGACGGCCGTGGCGGCCCGCAAGGGGCAAGGCGAACTGGCCCTCGGCAACGCGGTCGGGTCCAACATCTACAACGTGTTCAGCGTCATCGGCCCTGCGTCGCTCGTCGCCCCGATCACGGCCACGGGCGTCAGCGCGACCACACTCGCGATCATGGGCGGGTTCGGCGTGGTCACGCTCGGGTTCCTGATGACGGGCGGCCGAACGCAGCGCTGGGAAGGCGCGGTTTTGATGGCGGGCTACGTGGCGTACATCTGGTACGTGATCCAGTAGGCGCTGCGCGCCGGGCAAGGGGAGGAGGAACGTTCGCCCTCGAGGACGGCTCCGCAGGGCGGTGCGAGGTCCGCGTTCTAGAGATCGATCTAAGCGCCACGCTCGCGTCCTCGAGGACGAGGATTGGCTGAGGGTCGGGCGCTCTGGCGCGATTTGGGGGCACTTCCGACGTCTTCGCTGAACGAACGCCGCGCCGAGTGCGTTCTTCCGGTCCTTCCTCGGGTTCCACCACCTCCATGCGAGTCCTCTTCTTTGCCGCCGCCGTCGCTATCGCGTCCCTGGCTACGCCCGTCCAGGCCCAGGGCCAGCGGACGCTCTACAACCAGGACCGGCTGGCCGAGCTCCTCTACGCGAACCGCTCCGAATCGCTCGACGCGATCCCCGACGTCTCGTACCGCTACCACACGCTCGACCATGAGAGCGGCAACTCGATCCTGGCTCGGCACGAGCTCTACCAGGAGGTCGGCGGCGGCGACGCGCGCTACGGCCGCGACCAGCTCAACGGCATGGTCGCGTTCCTGAACGGCGTCTTTATCCAAGACCTGCGCCAGGGCGACACGATCGTCTTGCCGAGCGAGGTCGGTCTGGATCCGCGTGCGTACAGCCCGTTCCCGCGCGACTACGCCGGTGCCCGCGACTTCGACAAGCTGTTCGTGATCGACAAGACGGTCCAGGCGTGGGCCGGCTACGAGAACGGCCGCCTGGCTCGGTGGGGGTTGGTCTCGACCGGCGCCGAAGGCTCCGAGACGCCGAACGGCCGGTTCAACTTCAACTGGAAAGAGCGTCACCGCGTGAGCACGCTGTCGCCTCCGGGCGAGTCGTGGGACATGCGCTGGGTGTTCAACTTCCACGATCGCCGCGGCATCCACGTCCACCAGTACTACGCGCTCCCGACGTCGGGCGCGGCCAGCCACGGTTGCGTCCGGCTCATGACCGCCGACGCCCAGTGGATCTACGACTGGGCCGATGGCTGGCGGACCGTCAACGGCGGCGCCGATCGGGCCATGGCCTCGCGCGGCCGGATCCTCGAGCAAGGCACGACGGTGATCGTCCAGGGCGAGGCGCCGGACGGCGCGCCGGACCGCTTCGAGGACGCAAACGGCCGCCCGGCGCTCATCCGCGTCGACTTGCCGGACGACCCGTACAGCGTTGAGCCGGGGACCGACCAGCAGGTCCGGTTCGACCGGCTCCGCGCCCAGCAGGCCTCGCGCTAGAGGCGCCGTCCTCGAGGTCGCGCCCCGTCCCAGAGTTTGGGGCGGGGCGCGTTTGTTTCGCCCTCGAGGGCGACGCCGTCCTCGAGGACGAGCGACCTTGCGGCGACTCCTCTCTCAGAATGACTCTCGCTCTCCCGCTCGCCGTCGGATCGCTCCCGTTTGTGGGAGAGCTGGCCGCCCTGTTCGCCGCCGGCGTCGTGGTGGCGTACCTGTGCTACCGCGTCCGGCTCGTTCCCATCGTGGGCTTTTTGCTGGCCGGCGTCGCCGTCGGGCCGTTCGCGCTCGGTCTCGTCGAGGACGTGGAGCTGGTCGCCGAGCTGGCCGAGGTCGGCGTGATCCTGCTGCTGTTCTCGATCGGCGTCGAGTTCTCGCTTAAGGAGATGGCCCGGCTCGCGCGACCCATCTTCGTGGGCGGCGGCGCTCAGGTCGCGCTGACCGTCGGGTTGGTGACGGGCGGGCTGGTGCTCGTCGGTGTTGGGCTGGGGCCGGCCGTGTTCACGGGCTTCCTGGTCGCGATGTCCTCGACGGCCATCGTGCTCAAGGTGTTGGCCGAGCGGGCCGAGTCCGACACGCCGGTCGGGCGGGTGTCGCTGGCGATGCTGCTGTTCCAGGACTTGGCCATCGTCGGGATGGTCCTGCTCATTCCGGCCTTGGCCGGTGAGGGCGGGTCGCCCCTCGAGGTCGCCTGGGCGTTGACGAAGGCCGCTCTCGTGATCGCAGCGGTGCTCGTCGGCGCGCGGCGCGTGATCCCGGCCGTCCTCGAGCGGATCGCGATGACGCGGCGGACCGAGCTCTTCCTGCTGGCCGTCGCCGCGATCTGCCTGGGGACCGCCTGGGCCGTGTCGCTCGCGGGTGTGAGCCTGGCGCTGGGCGCGTTCCTGGCCGGACTGCTGGTGAGCGAGAGCGACTACGCCGAGCACGCCCTGAGCGAGGTCCTGCCGCTTCAAACCCTGTTTACGGCCGCGTTCTTCCTGTCGGTCGGGATGCTGCTCGACCCGCGGTTCTTGCTCGACAACCTGGGCTGGGTGCTGGCCGCCGCCGTCGGGGTCCTGGTCTTGAAGGGTGGCCTGACCGTGATCAGCGCTCGGCTCCTGGGGTACCCGCTGGGCGTCGCCCTCGCGGGGGGGCTCGCGCTCAGCCAGATCGGCGAGTTCTCGTTCGTGCTCGCGCTCGCCGGCCTCGAGGTCGGGCTGACGCCGGCGGGTCTGGGAGAGGCCGGGAGCCAAGGCTTGATCGCCGTCTCGGTCTTGCTCATGGTGATGACGCCAGGGTTCATCGCACTCGGGCCGAAGATCTCGGCGTTCGGGCGCCAGGTGGAGGACGACGCGGGCGGCGGCGGAGGCCACGGCCACGGCGTCGACCTCGAGGACCATACGATCGTGATCGGGTACGGACCCGCCGGACGTCGGCTGGCGCGCGTGTTGGGCGAGTCGGGCGTGCCGTATGCCGTGAGCGACCTCAACCCCGAGAGCCTGCGGCAAGCCGACCTCGATGGCGCCCAAGTCGTGTTTGGCGACGCCGCGCGTGAGCCGATCCTGCTCAGCCTGGGCGCGGCGAAGGCCAAGCTGCTGGTCATCGCGATCAACGATCGGGACGCGACCAAGCGGATCGTGGCCGTGGCCCGGCACCTCAACCCGACGCTTCAGATCTTCGCCCGGACCCGGTTCATCTCGGACGTCGAGGTGCTCACGAAGGCGGGCGCCGACGTCGTGGTTCCCGAAGAGCTCGAGACGACGGTCCGTCTGTTTTCCCACGTCTTGGGCGCGTACCTCGTGCCGAAGGAGGAGATCGAGCGCCAGGCGTCGTTGGTGCGGCAGGACGACTACGGCGTGCTCCGCGGCTCGATCCAGGAGGCGCACTTGATGGTGCTCCAGGGGCTCGACGAAGAGGGCCTGCACACGCGGGCCGTCGCCGTCCGAGACGGCGCGCCCGCCGCGGGCCAGACGCTCGAAGCCTTGGCGCTCCGGCGCCGGCTGGGCATCACCGTCATGGCCGTCCGTCGAGGACGCGACACCGTCGGCAGTCCTGCCGGTGACTTCGTCGTCCAAGCCGGCGACCGGCTGGTCATGGTGGCCGAGTCCGACCAGTTTGCAGCGGCCTCGGACCTGTTCCGCACGCCGCCGGAGTAGGCCTCGTCCTCGAGGTCGCGCCTCCGTCCTCGAGGTCGCGCCTCCGTCCTCGAGGTCGCGTGCTCCGGCCCGTGAACTCTCGCGCGGCGGGAGCCGACGGCCAGGTTGCGGGTCTCAGCGCCTCTTCTCTCCACAAATGGCACTCGACATCCTCTCCCTGATCGGCGGGTTGGTGCTGTTGGTCGGCGCCGCCCACTTTCTCGTGCTGGGCGCTGCGGCGCTCGCGCTCCGGTTCGGACTGTCACCGTTGGTCGTTGGGCTGACCGTCGTCGCGTTCGGGACGAGTGCGCCCGAACTGGTCGTCAGCGTCCAGGCTGCGCTCTCGGGCGCCGGAGGGATCGCGGTCGGCAACGTGGTCGGGTCGAACATCGCGAACGTCGGGCTGATCTTGGGGGTCGCCGTGATCGTCAAGCCCATCGTGTCTGACCCGGGCGTGCTGCGCCGGGACCTGCCCGTGCTCCTCGCGGCGACGGCGTTCGGGGCCTTCGTCCTGGCCGACCGCGAGGTCGGGCGCCTCGAGGGCGTGATCCTCCTGGCCGCGCTCGTCGTCTACCTGGTGTGGAGCGTCTGGGCCGCCCATCGCGACAGCGTCGAGGCCGAGCTCCCCGTCGACGGCCCGAGCGCCTCGGTCGCGCGCGAGGTGATTTTGGTGGTCGGTGGCCTGGTCGGGCTCGTGGTCGGGGCGGACCTGTTCGTCGGAGGTGCCGTCCGGCTCGCTGAGGCCGCGGGCGTCTCGAATGCCGTGATTGGGCTGACCGTCGTCGCGCTCGGCACGAGCCTGCCCGAGCTCGCGACGTCTGTCGTGGCCGCGCTCCGGGGCGAGAGCGAGATCGCGGTCGGGAATGTGGTCGGGTCCAACCTGTTCAACGTGCTCGGCATCCTGGGCGTCGGCGCGATCGTGCGCCCGCTGGCGGCGCCCGGCCTCGAGGTCGTGGACGTCGTCGTGATGTGCGTCGTGACGGCCGCCGTCCTGCCGATGATGGCGAGTGGCCGCCGTCTGGCCCGCGTCGAGGGCGCGCTGCTGCTGGCCGGCTACCTCGGCTACGTTGGCTACCTGGTGGTCCAGCACGGCTGACCGTCCTCGAGGACGGATTCGCCGAAACGGGACGGGCGCTCGCGAACTCGCGCCCGACCGCGCCGTAGTCTTCCGCGACCCCGCCCCGCACCCATGGAGCTCTCGAACGACGAATCGACCCAGGCCGCCCAGGCGCCGCAGCGTCCCCGACGCCACAGCCGTGCCGTCACGCTGCGTCATACCGTCGACGGCGAAGAGCGGGAGGTCCAGGTCGGCGGAGGCGCTCCGATCACGGTCCAGTCGATGACGACGGGCAAGACGCACGACGTCGAGACGTGCTTGGCCGAGATCCGAGAGCTCGCCGACGAGGGCGCCGACGTGGTCCGCGTCGCCGTGCCGCGGCCCGAGGACGCCGACGCGCTGGGTGCCATCGTCGCCGGCAGTCCCGTTCCGATCGTGGCCGACATCCACTTTAACCACACCTACGCGCTCACCGCCCTCGAGGCCGGCGTCGCCAAGGTGCGGATCAACCCGGGCAACATCGGCAAGCCGGAGTGGGAGCGCGAGGTGTTGCGAGCGGCCAAGGACAAGGGCGTCCCGATCCGCATCGGCGTCAACGGCGGCTCGCTCGAGAAGGACATCTTGGACAAGTACGGCTATCCGCGTCCCGAGGCGCTCGTCGAGAGCGCGTTGCGCCACGCCGAGGTCTGCGACCGCGAGGACTTCCAGGACGTCGTGATCTCGGTCAAGCACTCCGACGTCTACTTCATGATCCAGAGCTACCGGTTGCTGGCCGAGCAGACGGACTACCCCCTGCATCTGGGCGTGACCGAGTCGGGCTCGATGAAGACCGGCCCGATCAAGTCGTCCATCGGCATCGGCTCGCTTTTGGCCGACGGCATCGGCGACACGATCCGGGTCTCGCTCGCGGCCGACTCGGTCAACGAGGTCCGCGTCGGGCACCAGATCTTGAAGTCTCTCCGGCTCGGGCGGCCCGGCGTCAACGTGATCGCCTGCCCGACGTGTGGGCGCCTGGCAGGCGACTTGTTCTCGGTCGTGGACGAGGTCGAGGAGGCCGTCGCCGCCAAGGGCTTCGACAAGGACCTGAACGTCGCCTTGATGGGCTGCGCCGTCAACGGTCCGGGCGAGGCGGCCGGCGCCGACCTCGGCGTGTCGCTCGGCCGCGGGCGGGCGCACGTGTTTAAAAAGGGGGAGATCGTCGGGACGGTCGAGCAGGACGAGATCGCGGACGCCGTGATCGACCTGATTGAGCGTTGGGACGAGCCGTCGGAGTAGGGAGGACGGGCCTCGGTAGGCTCGTCCTCGAGGTCGACGGGCTTCCCTCGAGGGCGCTGCTTGACCCGGTCGCGGGCGGCGGCTATCCTGCCCGACCTCTGAAAGCGCTTACAGCTCGACGCCGTGCCTGCCACGATTTACGACATCGCCGAGGGCGCCGGCGTCTCGATCGCCACCGTCTCGCGCGTCCTCAACGGGAACCCCCGCGTGTCCGACGCGACGAGGGAACGCGTCCTCAAGATCGCTAACGACTTGGGCTACGCGCCCCACGCGAGCGCCCAGAACCTGGCGCGGAGGCACACGCGGCTCGTCTCCGCGGTCGTCCCGATGATGACGTCGGCGTTCTTCGTCGAGGTCCTGCGCGGCGTCCAGGACCACCTCGACGCGACCGATTACGACTTGCTGGTCTACGCCAGTCGGACGCTCGACCGCGTCGACGGGCAGCTCGCACGGGCCGTCCAGCGCGGCCGTGCCGACGGCCTGCTCGTGGTCTCGACACCGATCACCGACGCCCGCGCCCAGACGCTCCGCATGAGTGGGCAACCCGTCGCCCTCGTCGACGCGTACCACCCCGACCTCGATTCCGTAACCGTGGACAACCGGTGGGGCGGGACCGTCGCGACGCGGCACCTCTTGGACCGTGGGCACCGCCGGATCGGGCTCCTGATGCCCGTCGAGGCGTCCGGGCCAGCGACGCGCCGCCAACTCGGCTACCGGGACGCGTTCGAACGGGCCGGCCTCGAGGTCGACCCCGCGCTCGTCGTCGCGGCCGACTGGGACCACGAGCACTACGGGTACACCCGGTACGCGGGCTACCGCGCGATGCAGGCCCTGCTCGAGCGGTTCCCCACGGGCGAGCACCCGACGGCGGTGTTCGCCGCCGCCGACGTGATGGCGTTCGGCGCGCTCCGCGCGGCCCGAGAGGCCGGCCTCGACGTCCCCGGCGACCTCGAGGTCGTCGGCTTCGACGACATCGAACCGAGCGCCTACGCCGGCCTCACGACGCTCCGGCAGCCGATGGCCGAGATGGGACGGCTTGCGACCGAGATGCTTCTCCGCCGCCTCGAGGCGCCCGACATCCCGACCCAGCACGTCGTCTTCGCGCCCGACTTGGTCGTCCGGGAGACGACCGGCGGCTCGGTAGAGATGGCGTAGCGCACGCGTTCACGCGTCGTCGTCGTTCGTGAGTGGTATCCCTCTCTGTCGATGATCCTCCGCGCTCTGCTCGCCTTGCTGGTCGCGGCCCCCGTCGCGGCCCAGACACCACTTAGGGACTCTGTCTGGGTCCGACCCGGCCTCGAGGACGGGGTCACGTTTTGGGCGGATAGCAGCGGTGTCGAGGTCCTCGGAGTCACGGCCGTCGCCCTCGATGCGACCGCACCTGACGGCGCTCGCCGTCTCCTCGATCTCGAGGCCCGTCTCACCGCCAGCGGCCTCGCGGTCGTGCGAGACTCGGCGCTCGAGCGTGTGGGGTCAGCGGTTCGCGTCGTCCCGCTTCTGCTCGGCGCCTTCGCCTCCGGCAGCCTGGAGGCTGGCCCGTTCGCCGTCCACGTTCGTGCCAGCCTCAGCGAACCGGACTCCGAGTTCGTCACTGTCCGGGTGCCCCTCTCGCCTGGGCACGACCTCGACGACCAGCGCCGACGGGATCTCGCCCTGCTTCACGTCGCGCTGCCCGGGGTCCCCGTCTTCGAGGGCGCGGCCGTCCTCGAGGTCGATCTGCCGTACCTCCGAGACGTCGTCGCACTCCGCCGGTCCAGCGCGGTCCTGCGCCGGGGCGACCTCGAGGTCGTGTCTGCCCATGGCCGTGCCGTCGCGTTCTCGAGGACGCTGGACGGCGAGGGCTGGGTCGCCGCCTTCAACGCCGGCGACGAGCCGGCCTTTCTCGCCCTCGAGGGCGAGCGTGCGCCGATGCCACTGTGGCCGGTCATGGCTTCGAGGCCAGACGTCGACGTGCCCGGACTCGTCGCCTTGTTCGACGACGACGGCGCGGTCTACGGGCTTCGCGTGCCACCGCGCGCCACCGTTGTGTATCGTCCGGTAGCCCCTGACGACGTCCGCCCTCGAGGGCTGGACGAATAAGTGCCCATGCGTCTTCCGATCCTCGCCCTCGCCGCGCTCGTTGCGGTCCCCGTGTCGGCCCAGGTCTCGTCGGCTGACAGCGTGGCGACGTTGTACAGCCAGAACCGGATGGCGGAGGCGCTGCCGATCGCGCGTCGCGTCGCGTCGGCCCGTGGCGCCGGCCTCGACGCTCGAGCGCGCCTGGCCGAGATCCAACTGTTGGTCGGGGAGGGGGCGCGCGACTCGACGCTCCTGGCCGAGGCGGTCCAGAACGCCGAGGCCGTCTTGGAGCGCGACTCCTGCAACGTGCCGTCGCTCTTGGTCAAGTCGCGGTCGCTCGTCGACATCGACCCCAGCGCTTCAGATGACGCTCAAGACCGCGCTGTGGCGTGCGCGCCTGATGACGGCAACGTCTGGCTCGCCTTCTGGACGGTCTCTGTTCGAGAGGGGCGGCTGAGCCGTGAGCAGGACGCGCTCCGCGCCCTCGGCCGGCTTGGCTTTTGGTCCCAACCGATGCTGGCCTTCGCACGCTGGACGTTGCGGGCAGCCCCACAGAACTCGCTTCTGCTTGCTGATGGACCGAGCGATGCTGCTGTCTTGCGGATGGTCCAAGACCTCGAGGGCGTCCGCCCCGACGTCGTCATCGTTCCGTTCTCGATGTTGGAGTACCCCGGTGTATTGAGCGGGCTTGCCCAGCGCGAGGTGCCCGTTCTTGATCCTGCCGGTTTCCAGCCTCGACCCGACGCGAGGGGCAGTCGCGACAGTGCGGGCGGTCGCATGTACACGCTCGCTGATGCGGTCCTCGATAGGTGGCTCGAGGATGGGCACGTGGTCGTTGGCTCGATCACGCTCGACCCACTCGTACTCGGCACCAAGGGCGGCGTCGTGGACCGCGGCGCCTTGCTTGCTCCCGGCCCCTCGTCGTTCGACGCCGACGCGGCGACCGCGTCCTTCCGAGGAATCGACCCGTCCGCGTTCGACGGACCGGCGGTCACGCCGGGCGACCGAGACCCCGTCCGCCGCGCGTCGCCGTTCGACCCGGGCGGGGTCGTCCTCTTCCAGATGTTGCAGACGGCCGTCGCCCACGCGCAGGAGGGAGACGAGGAGGCTGCTGAGTCGGCCTATGCTCAGGCGGTCTCTTTTGCGCAGGGCTCCGGCCGCGAGAGCGAACCCTTGGTCCCGATCGCTCGTGAGTGGGTCGACGACGCCCTGTCCAATGACTAGCCCCGACGCGTCCTCGAGGTCGACCTGTTCGGGTGAGCCTCTCTCAGAGTGCCAGGTCAGTCGTCCTCGAGGGCGACGCACCGGGGGCGTACAGCCGGCCTCGAGGGCAGCGCTGGCGCTTGTGCTCTGCGGTGGTCTGGCCTTCGGCGCGTGTGCCGGTGCTGAGAGCCCACCTCCTCCTGGCGAGCCCATCGTGGTTCAGATCTGGCACCAGAAGGACGCCGCCGAGCGCGATTTCCTCCAGGACTGGGCGACGAACTACAACGGCCGTCAGGACTCCGTCGAGGTCGAGGTCTTGTACAAGGAGACCGAGGAGCTTCGCAACCACTACGTGTTCGCTGCGATCGGCGAGAAAGGCCCGGACCTGATCTTCGGCCCGGCCGACAACATGGGCACGTTGGGGATCACCGAGACCATCCGCCCGCTCAATGACCTGGTCCCACAGCCATTCTTGGACGGGTTCTCGGAGGACGGCCGCGTGATGTACGACGGCCAGATCTACGGGCTCGCCGACCAGATTGGCAACCACCTGACGTTCGTGTACAACCCGGCGCTCCTGCCCGAGCCGCCCCACACCCTCGAGGAGCTGGCCGCGCTCGGCTCGACCTTGACGAAGGACCTCGATGGCGACGGCGACCCGGACCAGTACGCCTTGGTCTGGAACTACACCGAGCCGTTCTTTTTCGTCCCGTTCCTGACCTCGTTCGGCGGCTGGGTCATGGACGACGCCGGCAACCCGACGCTCGACACGCCCGAGACGGTCGCGGCCATCCAGTACGTCCTGGACCTGCGCGACCGCTACAACGTGATCCCCCGCGAGGCCGACTACGAGACCGCCAAGGCCCTCTTCCGCGACGACTTCGCCGCGGCCACCATCGACGGCCCGTGGTCGTGGGGCGGCTACAGCGACGCCGGCGTCGACGTCCAACTGGCTCCCTTGCCACTCAACGAGCAGACGGGCTTGTACGCCCGTCCCATGGCCGCCCCCAAGGCGTACTCGGTCAACCCGGCCGTCCCCGGTTGGAAGCTGCCGGCCGTGATCGGCGTCTTGATGATGCTGACCGGTGACGAGATCCAAACGCAGATGGCGAACGAGCTCGCCACGATCCCCGTCCGCACCGCCGTCCGCGAGTCGGGCGTGATGGAGGCGAACCCGGTCTTGCAGCAGAGCTTGCGCCAGATCGAAAAGTCCCTCCCGACGCCGACCGACCCTCAGATGCGCCAGATCTGGGACGCCATGCGCGGCCCTTACCAACTCGTGATGAACGGCCAGGTCTCCGCCCAAGAGGGCGCCCGCCTCATGCAGGAGCAAGCCGAAAAGCGAATCGCCGACACGTTCTTGAATTAGGGATGGGGTGTTGGGGGATAGGGATTGGGGTCTTCTGATCTCGGCTTTCCCCAACCCCTAACCCCCAATCTCCAAAACCCATCAATGCTCAACGCCCCCACCGACGCGATGGCCATCGAGGCCGCGACCACGCCGCCCTCGAGGTCGGGCGTGTGGCAGCGGCGGCTGTTCCTGGCGTGGTTGCTGATCCCGACGGCGGTTGTGGTGTTGGCCGTGGTCGCGTTCCCGTTCGTCTACAACGTGGCGATCTCGTTCAGCAACATGAACATCTACACGCTGCGCGACTGGGAGCTGACGGGGCTCGGCCAGTACGCGGCGGTGTTCGCGGAGCCGGCGTTCTGGGCCGTGTTCTTGAAGACGATCATCTGGACGGTCGTCTGCGTCGCGTTCCACGTCGGGCTGGGCGTGCTGCTGGCCGTCGTGTTGCACCAGCAGTTTATCAAGGGCAAGGGCGCGTGGCGCGTGCTGCTGATCCTGCCGTGGGCCGTGCCCCAGTACATCACCGCGCTGACATGGCGCGGGATGTTCAACTTCGAGTTCGGCGCGGTCAACCTGCTGATCGAGGGGCTGGGCGGGAGCGCGATCTCGTGGCTCAGCGATCCGGTCACGGCGTTTATCGCGGCGATCCTGACCAACGTGTGGCTCGGCTTCCCGTTCATGATGGTGATCGCGCTCGGCGGGTTGCAGTCGATTCCGAAAGAGCTCTACGAGGCGGCCGAGGTAGACGGCGCGAGCGCGTGGGTTCAGTTCCGCACCATCACGGCGCCGCTCTTGAAGCCGGTCATGGTGCCCGCGATCACGTTGGGCACGATCTGGACGTTCAACAACATCAACGTCGTCTGGCTGGTCTCGAACGGGGGCGAGCCGAACGACCAGACGCACATCCTGGTCAGCTACGTCTACGAGGCCGCGTTCTCGATGTACCGGTTCGGCTGGGCGGCGGCGCTATCAATGGTCATCTTCGCGATCCTGTTCACGTTCACCCAGGTCTTCCTCAACCGGACCCAGGCGACCGAATCGGTGTACTAGCGTCCTCGAGGGCGCGCGTCGCGGAGCCGTCCTCGAGGACGACCGCTCAACCATCTACCGAGTCATCCCCGCGCAGGCGGGGACCCATCCGATCCCACCAACAGAGTGCCCCGCCCCGGTTTCGTCTACATCCTCGCCAGCAAGCCAAACGGCACGCTGTACATCGGGTCGACGACGGACCTCGCTCGCCGCCTCGATCAGCACAGGCGAGGGGAGGGCTCGGCGTTTGTGACCGAGCACGGCGTTACACGGCTCGTGTACGCAGAGGAGCACGCCTCACCACGCGAGACGGTAGAGCGCGAGCGTCGGATCAAGAAGTGGAACCGAGAGTGGAAGCTGAGGCTAATCCAGGATCAGAACCCGACGCGGCGAGATCTCGGCGTCGACCTCGAGGTCGGTCCATGGGGAGGCTCGGTCGCCGCCTCTCAGCGCGACGGGGAGTCGGGCGACCTCGAGGACGGCCGCATGGGTCCCCGCCTTCGCGGGGATGACTCTGTTGGGGGGAGCAGCGCGAGGGCCTCGACCTCGAGGGCGAAAGCAACACTGTCGACGCTGGACCTCGACCCGATCTCAAGGGCGTATTCGTCCCCCAACCCCCAACCCCCAATCCCCAGAACCCATCCCGCCCTCGAGGTCGGCCGCGCAGCGCTCGCGGTC
>NZ_JBARYR010000732.1:0-9097 GCF_049648075.1 Rubrivirga sp.
TAGATGCCCGCGCCGAGCTCTCGTGTGATCGCACCGAGCGCCAAGGCGAGCAGCAGCACGAACGCCATGCCCAGCATTCCGCCGGCACCCTTCAGGCCGGTCGTCGTGAGCTGCTCGACGGTCATCCCGCGCTGCGTCAGCATCAGGACCCAGGCGACGAGGAGTCCGGAGAGCACGGCCCATAGCACGCTCGTCGAGCCGGAGCCCTCGAGGACGTCGCCGCCGCCGGTAATCCACAGCCCGACCGGCATCATCACCACCATCACACCCAACGGCAGCAGCATGTTGATGACGCGCGGCGGGATGGCCCCGATCGGCTCCGGCACCAACGCCGTTTCGTCCACGTCGGGTGCCGCTCCGGGATCGAAGCGCTCGCCTCGCTCGGCGCGTTCCTCGGCCCGTTTCATCGGACCGAAGCGCCAGCCGGTCACGGCCACGAAGCCCGCGAGTGTGACCGCCGCCAAGGCGTAGACGTTGTACGGGATCGACGACACGAACAGGCCCAGTGGGTCCTCGACGCCCTGCTCGCTCAAGAGCTGCAGCACGTAGGCGCCCCACGCGTTGAGCGGGATGAGCACGCAGACCGCCGCTGAGGTCGAGTCGATGAGGTACGCCAGCATCTCGCGCGATCGCTTTTGCCGGTCGAACAGCGGCCTCGAGACGGCGCCGGCCACCAAGACCGTGATGTTCGACTCGATAAAAATGACCACGCCGACCAGGAACGACAGCAGCCGCGCGCCCCTCGGCGACGACGCCCACCCGCGCCGCTCGAGCGACTGAATGAACCCCTTGACGCCGCCCCCGGCCTCGACGGTCGCGATCAGTGCGCCGATCACCAACGTGAACAGGATGACCCGCGCGTTGCCCGCGTCGCCCAGCACGCCGACCACGCCCTCGATGGCGCCGCCCAGTCCGGCGAGCGGGTCCCAACCGTTCAGGATCGTGAACCCGAGCCACACACCGGCTCCGAGCGACAAGTACACCTGCCGCGTGCCGATCGCTAATCCGATGGCCAAGAGGGGCGGGAGCAGGCTGGTCCAGGTCGGGTCGATCTCGGGCACGGGCGCGGGGGAGGACGCCCCGATGGTACGGCCTCGAGGACGGGACGAGCGCGTGGTCGTCCTCGAGGGCGGTGATCCCCGTTCGCCCTCGATTGCGGATGACCATTGTCCACCTCCCGCATCCCATGTCTGAACCTGGTTCCCCCCTCTCCCGTCGCGAGAGCCTCAAGCGCGCCGCCGGCGCCCTCGCGCTCGGCCTCGGCGCGCCCGCCGCGCTCGCCGCCGGCGACGAGGTCTCGTTCGTCTATCCCAAGCTCGAGTTCTACGACCGCAGCGGCGACCGGCCGGTCGCGTCGGTCCGCATCTCGGAGGAAGTCTTCGAGGAGCTGTCGAAGCCGGGCGCGTTCACGAGCATGAAGCTCGGCCCCCCGTACGCCGTCTTCGAGGTCCGCCGGTCGGACCGGTAGTGGCCGAGCACGACCTCCACCTGCTCCCCGTCTTGCGCACGCGGGAGAGCGCGTTCTCGTACACGTGCCGCGGGTGCGGCCGGTGCTGCTACCACAAGGGGATCCGAGTCGGCCCGTACGAAACGGCCCGGCTGGCCGACGCGCTCGGGACCTCGACGACCGACGTGCTCGACCGCTACGTCCACCCCGAGACGAACCTGCTCCGCCAGGCGGAGGGCGGGGCGTGCGTCTTCTTCGACGGCGGGTGCCGGGTCCACCGGGGCCGGCCGCTCGCCTGCCGGCTCTACCCCCTCGTGTGGACCGGGGCGACCGACGGCTCCGAGTCGTTCCCCGAGCTGAGCGCGCACCCGGAGACGGAGGGCGAGTACGGGACCGACGGGGCCGTCGCGAACTACCTCGCGTCCCAAGACACGGCGCCCTACGAGCGGGCGGCGTGGCGCTACGCGGCGGTCCTCCGCCGCCTCCGAGTCGCCCTCGAGGCCGACGGCGCCGACCCCGGGAAGCCCCCGCCCGTCCTCGACGTGGACGCCGCCCTCGAGGGTGAGGAGTCCTCCGGGGACCTCGAAGACCGGATCGACCGGCACCTCGAGCTCTTGCACGCCTGGCTCGACGCCGCCGACGCCCCGCCCTCGACGTGACGGCCTCGAAAGCGCGCGTTGCCTGAGCCCGAGTCCATGCGGCTATGGGGTGTGCTCACTCCCCTCCTGCTATGCGCCCCTTGCTCCTCGTGGCCGCCGTCGCCGCGGTCGCCACGGCCCAACCGTCCGTCTCCGTCTCCGGCTTGGCTGCCATTCCCCAAGGCGAGTTCGCCGACGCCCTCGACGCCGTCGGCGGCGGCCTGTCCGTCGGCGCGTTCTACGCCGTGCCCGGGAGCCCGGTCGCCCTCGGCCTCGAGGGCGCGGCGTCGCTCTACGGCTACGAGCGACGAGAGGTACCGCTGTCGCTCACGATCCCCGACGTCCGGGTCGGCGTCGCGACCTCGAACAACTTGGTGCAGGGCTTGGCTGTGCTCCGGCTCCAAGTCCCGAGCGGCGGCGTCCGCCCCTACGCTGACGCCGTCGGTGGACTCTCGTACCTGTTTACCGAGACGTCCGTCGGCGACGACGACTTCTACAGTGACTACGGCGAGCCGCTCTCCTCAACCAACTTCGACGACCTGGCCCTGGTCTACGGCGGGGGCGCGGGCGTGCTCGTGACGTTGCACCGCGGGTTCTCCGATGAGGGCCGGCCCACGTCGGTCGCCCTCGACGCGCGCGTCCGCTACCTCGTCGGCGGCCAAGCGACGTACCTCGGCCGCGGCGACATCGACCGGTTCACCGACGGGACCATCGACCTGTACCCGCGGACCTCGAGGACGGACCTTCTCGTGCCGTATCTCGGCGTGTCGTTCTCGTTCTAGCGAGGCGCGTCCTCGAGGTCGCGACCACCGGCCTCGAGGACGGCTACAGCGCCGGCTGGACCTGGAGCTGTGGCTCCTCGACGTGGTCCATCTTGCGCAAGAGCGACAGGTCCAGGATGCTGAACCCGACCTTCGAGAAGATGGGCAGCAGCACGAACAGCGCCGTGTCGACACCTTGGCCCACCACGCCGAGCCCGGACGGCCCGAGCGCCCACGTCAGCGGGTAGCCGATCCAGAACAGGGCGAGGTACCCCGCAACGGTCGTGTACGTCTTCCCGACCTCGTCGCCCTGGGCCTGGGCCACGCGCCGGAGCGGCCCCCACACGACCACGAAGATGACGACGAGCGCCGCGACGCCGATGCCGTAGTAGACCAGCCGAGGCGTGCCGACAGACAAGTCCGCGATCAGCCCGGACAGGATCATCACGATGTCCGCCACGACGATCGTGACCAGCGTCGGGACGTGCTTGCTCTTGTCCGCCCGCGTCGTCGCCGTCATCCACAGGGCGACGAGCAGGAGCGGCGTGGTCACGACCCAGTCGGCGTAGCGTGCCCAGTACGTCGTCTGCCCGGCGATCTCGACGGTCCCGTAGTCGAACGCCATCGCGAGGTAGGCGAGCCCAGACCACACGGGGATCGCGGTCGCCACGATGTACTCCCAGACCGGCACACCCTTGGGGTTTCGAGCCCATGACGCGAACAGAAGAGCGCCGCCGGCCATGCAGGCGATGTAAACGACGTAGAGCGCGGTATCGAAGTCCATAGGTGGAGCGGGGAGAGCCTCTGGAACACGTCTCCGCCAGCTAGGCCCCTCAGCGACGAGCATTAAGGAATCCCCCGAATTCGAAGACCGGACAGGCGCCGTCTCGTCCTCGAGGACGCGCGGTCGCTTTGAAACGAAGTCTCGACCTCGAGGTCGGCGGTCCCTGAAACGTCGGTGAGGGCCAAGAGACACGCGAACCCCACACGCGCGGTCTCGTGGAAGCGGCCAAACTCTCTATCCAGACATGGCCGAAGTCCCGACTGCCACAGACACCGTCCGGCTCCAAGTTGCCGGTGCTCAGAACCCCGACGTCGGCAAAGGCGTGGCCCGCCTGAGCCAGGAAGCCCTGGCCGAGCTCGGCATCGCGCCCGGCGCCATAATCGAGCTGCGCGGCAAGAACACGACGGCGGCGATCGCCATCCCCCCGTATTCCGCCGACGCCGGGCTCGGCATCATCCGGCTCGACGGCCTCCTCCGCGCCAACGCCGGCGTCGGCATGGGGGACCACGTCGAGGTCGCGGTGGCCCAGGTCCAACCAGCCGCGAAGGTGACGTTGGCACCGGCCCAGCCAGGCGTCCGGCTCAACGGCCGGGGGCAGGCGCTCCTGCGGACGCTCTTGGGGCGGCCGTTGGTATCGGGCGACACCGTCTCGACGAGCGTTTACCGCTCTCAGCCCGGCCCGCAGGACGGAATCCCGGGCTTGCCGCCCGAGGTCGCCCAGCGGCTGTTCGGCCAGCAGCGAGCGTTCGGCCTGCAGGAGATCCGCCTGATCGTGACGCAGACGTCGCCGCGGGGCGTGGTTCAGGTCACGGAGCAGACCGAGATCGAGCTCCTGCCCGAATACCAGGAGCCGACCTCCGGCGACGGCCCGGTCGGGATCACCTACGACGACATCGGCGGGCTGGGCGACACCGTGGACCAGGTCCGCGAGATGATCGAGTTGCCGCTCAAACACCCCGAGCTGTTCGCACGCCTGGGCATCGACCCGCCCAAGGGCGTGCTGCTGTACGGCCCGCCCGGGACCGGCAAGACCCTCCTCGCCCGCGCCGTCGCGAACGAGACCAACGCCCACTTCTCGGTCATCAACGGCCCCGAGATCATGGGCCGCTACTACGGCGAGTCCGAGGAACGCCTGCGGGGCGTGTTCGAGGAAGCCGCCGAGAACGCGCCGGCCATCATCTTCATCGACGAGATCGACTCGATCGCGCCCGCGAGGGACGAGACGGGCGAGGCCGAGCGCCGCGTCGTCGCCCAACTCCTAACGCTCCTCGACGGCCTGGAGGGCCGCGGCAACGTCGTCGTGATCGGCGCGACCAACCGGCCCGACGCCATCGACGAGGCGCTCCGCCGTCCGGGACGGTTCGACCGCGAGATCGTGATCGGCGTGCCCGACACGCAAGGTCGGCGCGACATCCTGAACATCCACACGAGAGGGATGCCGCTCGCCGAGGGCGTCGACCTCGATGTGCTGGCGCGGACGACCTACGGGTTCGTCGGAGCCGACCTCGGAGCGTTGGCCCGCGAGGCCGCGATCTCCGCCTTGCGGCGCCTGCTCCCCGAGATCGACCTCGATGAGGACGAGATCCCGGCCGAGATCCTGGACGAGCTCGTCGTCCGGGACGCCGACTTCGACGACGCGCTGCGACGCGTTCAGCCGTCGGCGCTGCGCGAGATTCAGATTCAGGTCCCGAACGTCGGCTGGAGCGACATCGGCGGTTTGGAGGAGACCAAGTCCCAGCTCAAGGAGGGGATCGAGCTTCCGCTCAAGCATCCCGAGGCGTTCGAGCGGCTGGGCATCCGGCAGGCGCGCGGCTTCCTGCTGTTCGGCCCCCCCGGCAACGGCAAGACGTTGTTGGCCAAGGCCGTCGCCCGAGAGGCCGAGGCCAACTTTATCGCGACCAAGTCGAGTGACTTGCTGAGCAAGTGGGTCGGCGAGTCTGAGAAGCAGGTCTCGAAGCTGTTCAAGCGCGCCCGCCAAGTCTCGCCGACGGTCATCTTCATCGACGAGATCGACGCGCTGGCGCCTTCGAGGGGCGGCGGCCAAGGCGACTCGAACGTGACCGAGCGCGTGGTCAACACCCTCCTCGCCGAGATGGACGGCCTGGAAGAGCTTCAGGGCGTCATCGTGATCGGCGCCACCAACCGCCCGACCCTCTTGGACCCGGCGCTCCTGCGCCCCGGCCGGTTCGACGAGATCGTCTACGTGCCCGTCCCCGACCCCGCCGGCCGCCTCAAGATCCTGCAGATCCAGACGACCTCGATGCCGCTCGCGGACGATGTCGACCTCGAGGCCGTAGTTGACCGGACCGAGCGGTTCTCGGGCGCCGACCTCGAGAACCTGGTCCGCAAGGCCGGCCTGCTCGCCCTCCGGGCCGACCTCGAGGCCGTGACCGTGACCGCCGCCAACTTCGAGGCCGCCCTCGAGGACGTCCGACCGAGCGTGACGCCCGAGGTCGAGAAGGAGTACGAGCGGATGCGGAAGCAGCTCAAGCAGGAGGACCCGCGCGGCACGCGGCCCATCGGCTTCCAGATCACGCCGTCGGAAGAGGGCTGAGCCGATTTCGGCTGGGATCTCGGTGGTAGAGGAGCGGCTCGTGTGGCCGCCCCTTTTCCCCGAGACCCATGCTCGTTCGCGCCTTCGTTCTCGCCGCTCTCGTAGCGTCCCCCTCGCTCGCGCAAGCGACGTTCACCGTCACCACGACGGACAACAGTGGAGACGGCTCTCTACGACAGGCCATCTCGGACGCGAACCGGTCGCGCAACGCGGCTGGAGGGCCGGACCGCATCGCGTTCGCGATTCCTGGGACCGGGCCGTTCACCATCGCGCCCACCTTCTCCCTCCCCGACATCAGCGAGGCCGTCGTCCTCGACGGACTGTCCCAGCCGGGAGCCGACTGCTCGACGTGGCCGGCGACGCTCATGATCGTCCTCGACGGTGAGCGAGCCGGGGTCCAGATCGACGGCTTGACGTTCATTTCAGGAGGCGGCTCGACTGTTCGCGGCTTGGTCATCAACCGGTTCGATGGGGACGGGTTCGACGTCAAGGGCTCTGGAGGCAACACGTTCGGGTGCAACTACGTCGGGACCGACGTGACGGGAACGCTCGCCCGACCCAACGGCGACGACGGGGTCGACATCGAGTCGCCCGGCAACGTCGTCGGTGGCCCAACGGTCTCTGCCCGAAACCTCATTTCGGGCAACGGCAACGATGGCGTCGACATCGACGGGTTTGGGATCGACGCGAGTGACAACGTGATCCAGGGCAACTACATCGGCGTGGCCGCCGACGGGGCGAGCCCGATGGGGAACGGAGACGAGGGGATCGAGCTGCAGTTCGGCGCGACGGGCACCCTCGTCGGTGGCACGGAGCCGGGCGAGGGAAAAGTGATCGCCGTCAACGTTGGCAACGGCGTCAAGGTGGAGGAATCGACCTCGATTCGCAACTCGTTCTTCAGCAACGTCGTCTTCGGCAACGACGAGCTGGCCATCGACCTGGGAGACGATGGGAGGTCACGCAACGACACCGACGACCGGGACGCGGGCGCCAACGGCGGCCAGAACTACCCCGTCGTGACGGAGGCTGTGACCGTCGCCAACACGGGCACGACCGTGGTGCGAGGGACCCTGAACTCGGTCCCGAGCGCGACCTACCGCGTCGAGGTGTTCGCCAGCCAAGCCGACGACAGCCAGGCCGAACGGTACGTCGGCGCCCTCGAGGTCGTGACGGACAGCGGAGGCGATGTCGCCTTCGAGGTCGAGCTCGCGGAGCCCGTCCCGGCCGGTCAGTTTATGACGATGACGGCGACAGACGCGTCGGGCAACACGAGCGAGCTCAGCGACGAGCTCGTGGTGGCGGCCCTCAACAACGTCGCGTCCGAGGATGGAGGAGACCTCGACCTCGAGGTCGTGCTCGCTCCCAACCCGGCCTCGAGGTCGGCGACCGTGTCGTTCGAGACGACGGAGGCCGTGCCGGCGACCGTGACGGTGTTCGACGTGGTCGGGCGCGTGGTGCAATCGGCGCCCTCGAGGGCGGGGCTCGGGACAAGAGAGGTGCCGCTCGACGTGTCGGTCCTGCCACCGGGCGTCTACGTGATCCGCGTGGCGACGGCGCGTTCGACACGGACGGCGCAACTCACGGTCGCCCGGTAGCACGGGACGGGCTGTCGAGACGCGCCCTCGAGGTCGAGAGGCAGCTCTAGGACGAAGCCGCCATGACCAGGCGTCGGGCTGGACGCGGCCAGCCGGCACGCCTCTCCTCTTCCATACACATTCCGCTCGCCCTCGAGGCCGCGCCTACCTTCGCCACACCCAACCTGCTCCGCCGTGCCTGCCTTCTTCTCCCCCGCCTGGGCCTCGGCCGTCTGCGACGCGCTCAACGCGAGCGAGAGCTACCGAGAGGCCGCGCGGACGTGGGACGGCGCCATCCGGTTCGTCGCCCGCACCGACGGCGACGGCCTCGAGGTCTGGCTCGACCTGCGCCACGGCGAGTGCCACGGGACGAAGACCGGTGAGGACGCCTCGACCGCAGAGGCCCCGTTCGAGATCGCGGCCTCGAGGGCGGTCTGGGACGACGTGCTCGCGCAGACGCTCGACCCGGTTATGGGCATGATGCTGGGGAAGCTCAAGCTGACCGGCAGCATGGCCCAGATCGCGTCGCACGCCAAGGCCGCGAAGGCGCTGGTCGCGTGTGCAGCGTCCGTGGAAACGACGAAAGGGTGAATCCGCTGCCCTGTGGCACGAAGCGCGACGACGTACGTTTGTAGAATCGTGCGTCGCCTTCCGTCCCTGCTCCTTCTCGTCGCCCTCGTGGGAGGGATCGGCGCGTCGTGGACGCACGAGGCGCACCACGCGCTCGAGTGGGCCGAGGGCCAGACCGAGCACACCGACCACGCCGACGGCGTCCAGGCCCCGTGCGTCGACGGCGACCTCCACGCCCTCGACTGCGCTGTTTGCGCCGGGCTGAGTAGCGTCGTCCTCGAGGCCGGACTTGCACTCGACCTCGAGGCGGCCGCGGAGGGACAAGTGGCTGCAACGGAGGCGTACGCTGACTATCGCCGGGCGTCGACGCCGGCCCGAGGGCCGCCGGCCGTCGCGTAGATCCGTCCAGGCTGCCGTCGCGCAGCCGGAGGACGGGCACGTTCGGGCGCGCAACCGCCCGACTGGTTCCAGGCCGCCGACGCGGCCGACGCGACGGTCTCCATGGTATCTCTCCGCTCTCTAGCGGTCGTCCTCGGCGTGTTCGCCAGTACGGTCTCCGCTCAAACGCTCTCCGGGCGCGTCCCCGACGCCGCCACCGGAGCCCCCCTGCCCGGCGCTGCCGTGCGCGTCCTCGAGGCCGCCGCAGCGACCGACGCCGACGGCAGGTTCGCGCTGCGCGGTCTCCCCGCCGACACCGCAACGGTCGTCGTCTCGTTCGTCGGTTACGATACCTGGCGCGGGTTCGTGGACCTGCGCCAGACGCGTAGCC
>NZ_JBARYR010000733.1:0-3390 GCF_049648075.1 Rubrivirga sp.
GGCCCGCCGCGCTCCGCCGCTTCGTCTTGGTGTTCCCGACGGAGTACCGCCGCGCCCTCGAGGCCGACGCGTTCGCCCACGCCCCCGACCGCCCGGCCGAGCACGGCGACGGCTCCGTCCTCCAAGCCGCGCCTCTCCCCTCCTGAGGTCATGTCCAACACCTTCGACTTTCTCGACCTCCCGCGTCAGCCCATCGCCCGCCGGCCCGTCGCCAGGCGCGTCGAGGACGACCTGGCGGTCGAGCTTCCCATCCTCGAGGGCGACGCCCAGACCCAAGCACGGCGCTGCATGGACTGTGGCGTCCCGTTTTGCCAGGCTGGCTGTCCTCTTGGAAACGCGATCCCGGATTTCAACGAGGCCGTCCAGCAAGAGCGCTGGCGAGACGCGTACGACGTGCTCAGCGCGACGAACAACTTCCCCGAGTTCACCGGCCGCATCTGCCCCGCCCCGTGCGAGTCGGCGTGCGTGCTCGGCCTGGCGGCGGACCCCGTCACCATCGAGCAGATCGAGCAGGCCGTCGCGGAGAAGGCGTTCCAGGCCGGATGGGTCAAGCCCTCGAGGGCGGCTCTGACAGGCAAGACGGTCGGGGTCGTCGGGAGTGGGCCGGCAGGCTTGGCAGCCGCGGCGCAGCTCGCGTCCGTTGGCCATACGGTCACGGTCTACGAGCGGGACGACCGGCCGGGCGGGCTGCTCCGCTACGGCGTCCCAGACTTCAAGCTGAGCAAGGACCTGTTGGACCGGCGCCTCGACGTTCTTCGCGCGTCGGGCGTTCGCTTCGAGTGCGGCGTCGAGGTCGGGACCGACGGGACATGGGCGGATCTCCGCGCTCGGCACGACGCGGTCATCATCGCGACCGGCGCCACGCGGGCGCACGACCTCGAGGTGCCGGGCCGCGAGCTCGGGGGCGTCGTGACGGCATGGGACTACCTGACGCCGCACGCCAAGCAGGTCGCCGGCGGGCCACCGTCCTCGATCAGCGCGGCCGGGAAGCGAGTCGTCGTGATCGGCGGAGGCGACACGGCGTCGGACTGCATCGGGGTGGCGCACCGGCAAGGGGCGGCGTCCGTCGTCAGCTTTCAGATCACGGACCGGCCGCCGGACCGGGTGCCGCGAGGCGCCACGTGGCCGTTTCGGAGCCCGGCGCTCTCGACCTCGAGTTCGCACGAGGAGGGCGGCGACCGCGTGTGGTCGGTCTCGGCCCAGGAGTTCTGCGGGGACGGCCACGTGTCGTCGGTCCGCACACTCGACGCTCGCGTCGACACGTCCGGCGGCGGCTTTCGCGTCGAGACCCTGGAGGAGACGGACCGTATGTGGGGCGCCGACTTGGTCGTGATCGCCATCGGCTACGCCGGACCGGAGACGGAGGCCCTGACCGAGCAGACCGGCGTCACGCTCGACTCACGGGGATGGGTCTCGGCGACGGACTACGCGACGGCCGCCGACGGCGTGTTCGTGGCCGGCGACGCCCAGCGCGGCGCCTCGCTCGTAGTCTGGGCGATCTCGGACGGCCGCGAGGCCGCGCGCGCGGTGGACCTGACCCTCGAGGGCGAGACCTCGCTCCCGACCAAGGGCGACGGCGACCTGCCTCGGGGATGACTCGTCCTCGAGGACGTAGGTTTCGAGCATGGCACTCCTTCTCACCGACCACCAGCACGCCGAGATCGAGCGCATCGCCCAACGCTGGGCGGTGACGTCGTTCGAGCTGTTCGGCTCCGCTCTCGACGACCGGTTCGGTCCCGAGAGCGACGTGGACCTGTTGGTCTCGTTTCGTCCCGACGCACGGCCGACGCTGTTCGACCTGTTCGACATCACGGACGAGCTCGAGGCCGTCGTAGGACGACCGGTTGACCTGATGACTCGCCGAGCCATAGAGAAGAGCCACAACCCGTACCGAAAGGCCTTCATCCTCGACTCCGCCCGTCTCCTGTATCGAAGCGCGGCATGACTCGCGACCACGTGACGTTCGCGGACCTCGAGCGATTCGCCCGAGAAGCCATCGCATTCGCCAAGCGTGCGGGTTCGTTCGAGGCCTTCGAGGACGATCGTCTGGTCCAGTCCGCCGTGCTCCACCACTTGATGGTCATTGGAGAGGCCACAAAGCGACTGTCTCCGTCGTTCCGAGACCGCCACTCCGACATCCCGTGGACCAAGATGGCCCAGATGCGAGACCGACTCATTCACGGGTACGACAACGTCGACCTCGGAATTGTCTGGGGAGCCGTGACCGAGGACATCGCCGGACTCCTTCCCCAGCTTCGGACGCTGCTCGAATCCCTCTGAGCCGTCCTCGAGGGCGCACCGTGTGAAGTCGTCGGCCTCGAGGACGCGCCTGGCCTCGAGGGTCTACATTGAGGCCTGCTCTTTCACCCCGCCTCAGGTGCCGCGCTTCGCCGCGGCTGAAAAGGGAATCCGGTGACACGTCGTTGACGCCACGCCGGAGCTGTACCCGCAACTGTAGGCGACCCGCCGCTGGCCATGACGCCCGCGACCACTCCCGCCCTCGAGGCCGGGGGGAAGGTCGGGGCCGAGCCGACGCACGCCTCGACGCCGAGGCCGGGCCGCAAGCCAGGAGACCTGCCTGAACGCGACGATCCCCACCGCCTCCGGGACCAGAGGCGCGGTGTCCTTCGACGCGGCCGGACGGCCGTGTGCGCTGACCCCGTGCCTGCTTGAGGCATGGGGTTTTTTATGCGCCTCGCCGCCCTCCTTTTTCTCGCCTCCGCCGCGCTCCACGCGCAGACGGCCTCGCCCGACACTCTCGGTGAGGTGACCGTGACGGCCGCTCGAGCACCGGTCGCGACGCACGCCGCGCCGAGCCGCGTGACGGTCTTGGACCGCGCCGACCTCGAGGCTGCCGGCGCCCGAACCGTCGCGGACGCGTTGGAGGCGAGAACGGCCGTGTTCGTCAAGCGCTACGGCCCAGGCGGACTGGCGAGCCTGTCGCTCCGAGGGACCGGCGCCAGCCAAACGCTGGTGCTGCTCGACGGCCACCGGATCACGGATCCTCAGCTTGGACAGCTGGACCTGAGCCTGCTACCGGCCGCCGCCGTCGACGGCCTCGAGGTCGCGCACGGCCCGGCGTCGGCGCTGTACGGGACCGATGGCATCGGCGGCGTGATTCAAGTCCGCACACATCGACCTCGAGGTCGAAGCGCGCGGATCGACGTGAGAACCGGCGCGTGGGGCGAGCGCGGCGGCAGCTTCCTGGTCGCGGACAACCGGCCCGGCCTTTCGGCCGTCGTCGCATTCGACCACGACCAAGGCGACGGCGACTACCTCTACACGGACTCGACGCGGTTCGACCAAGAAACCCGGACGCTCGGTGTGACCGGCCCTCGCTCGAATGCCGATATCCGGCGCGATGCCTTGTTCGGAAAGCTGGCCTACGAG
>NZ_JBARYR010000734.1:0-3070 GCF_049648075.1 Rubrivirga sp.
GCACCGGGCGCTCCGCCGGGCAACACGCCCTCGCGGAGCAACCGTTGCTCGAGGTCGTCGCCCTCCAAGCCGTCCAAGAGCGCATCGAGCAAGGCTTGCCGGACGCGCCACTGCTCGAGCCCGTTCATGGTCACCGGCTCGTCGTCGCGGACGGCGTCGTCATCGAGGTCGAGGCTCGCGCGCAGTCTCTGGCGAACGGTGTAGCGGCTCGGGTGCGCCCAGGCGTCGGCGAGCTCGGCGAGCGTTAACTCCGGCGTCCCGTCGCTCGCCTCGGGCGTCGGTAGGGGCGAGCCGTCCAGGAACGGAGCGGGCGGCGTCGAGGTCGTGTACTTGACGCGGTGCTGGCCGGCGTAGCTCGGCCGGAGCGGCGCGGCCTCGAACCGCGAGGTTGACGAAGCCAGGACGGGTGCGCCGTCGCCGCCGACCTCGAGGGGAACAGAATCGGCCTCGAGGCCGGACCCATCGAGGACGCGGAAGTAGTCGTCGGCGAAGGGTTGGAGACGGTGGCGGACGACCAGGTGCCGGGCGTCGTCCCCCCAGTGTTGTCGAGCCGCGTCCAGAAACGCGTCCAAGCAGACCGAGGCGGCGCGCTCGGCGTTGTCCTTCTGGCTCCGCCCGACGTAGCTCAGGATGAGACGGTCGCGGGCGGACAAGACGGCGTCGAGGAACAGTTGCTTTTCGGTCTCCCGGGGCGAGGCGTCGCCGGGCTGGGGGGCGTGGGCGAGCAGGTCGAAGCCGGGCGCGGCCTCGACGCGCGGCCAGACGCCGTCGTTGAGTCCCAAGAACGCGACGACGCGGAACGGCGCGTGGCGGAGCTCGAGCGGGTGGGCGACGGTCACCTTGCCGGTCAGGACCGGCTCGCGCGTCTCGATCGAGGCCGTCGCGCCGTCGAGGTGCGAGCGGACGGCGCGGAACGAGATCTCCGTCTCGGGCGCCTCAGCCAGATCGTGCAGGTCCCCGAGCCCGGCGATCACGGTCCGCAGGAAGACGACGGCCTCGACCTCCTCGTCGGCCTGGGGCGAGAAGGCGGCGTCCAAGAACAGCAGCAGTTGAGCGGGCCAGTCGGCGAGCGTTCGCGGCCGGTCGATCGCGTCGAGCCTCGAAAAGAGCGCCTCGGCCCACTCGGCGAACCGGCCGAGCAAGTCGGCGCCATCGAGGCCGGCGACGTCGCACGGCGCGTGGCCCAGCACCAAGCCGTCGCTCGCGCCCGTCATCACGCCCAGCAGCAGCCGGTCGAGGCCGAACCGCCAGGTGTGCAGGTCGTCGTCGGGCAGGCCGAACCGGGCCTTCCGCTCGCCGGTGAGCCCCCAGCAGACGCCGGCCTCGGCGACCCAACCGCGCAGGCGCGGGATCTCTTCCTCGCGGATCCCGGCGGCCTGGCGCACGACCGGGTAGCTCAACAGGTCCAGCAGCTCGCTCGCCGTCACGCGCCCGTCGTGCATCCGCAGCGCCTTCTTGAACGCCTCGACCACGCGCAGCGCCGGCGCGTGCGGGTGGTGGACGACGTGGACCGGCAGCCGCAGTCCGTCGGCTGCGTCCTCGGCCCCGAACACCGCGTCCACCAATGGCGCATAGACCTCGAGGTCGGGGGCCATGACCAGGACGTCGCTCGGGCGCAGGTCGGGCGTCTCGGCGAAGGCGTCGAGGAGCGAATCGCGCAGGGCCTCGAGTTCGCGCCGGGGCGAGTGGCAGTCGTGGACGCGGATCGAGCGGTCGGCGCGGTCGAGCGGGACGGGCGTCGGGACGACGTCGCCGGCGAGGGCGGCCTGGAGTTGGTGCAGCGCGGACGCGTCCTCGAGGTCGGGTCTCGTCCTCGAGGGCGGCGACTCGGATTGTGTCCTCGAGGTCGGACCCATTCTCTCGTGCGAGGCCTCCCCGCGGAGGCGGGAATCCAGAGCGTGGGTAGCACCGCGCTCGCCACTCTGGATCCCCGCCTCCGCGGGGATGACGGCTGGGGGTGAGGTGCTTGCACCCGGCCTCGAGGGCGGCTCTACCTCGCCCTCTCTGTAGGGGCGACCCGGTGGGTCGCCCGGCCCGACCTCGATGCTGAGTCCCGCCCCCAGCGCCGCACCGCCGCCCGTCCTCGAGGACGACCACGACAACCGCTTCGGCAGCGGCGCGCCGATCTCCGCCATCACATGCCAGTAGTCCCGCGTCCGGCCTGCGAGGGCGCGGAGCAGCGGGTGCTCGTGTGGATCCGTCCGAGGGTGATCGCCTGGCGTGACGGTGTAGAACGTGACCGGCCGGTGCCGCGCCATCCCGGCCAGAATGCGCAGGTGAGCCGGCGGCGACACCAGGCCGCCGAAGACCGAGACGCGCGGAGGGAGCCCGAGCCCCGGATCGGCGCGGTTCAGGCGTTCCTCCAAGGCGACGAACTGACTCGCGAGGTCCGGCAGACCGTCTTGCCGCAGCGTCCGCCACAGCTCGGCCTGCCACGCGCCGTGCGAAAAGTCCGAAACGGGATCTCGGCCGCGCTCCCACTCCTGGAGCACGTGGGGCCGGTACGTTTGGTAGTCGTCGAACAAGGCGGCGACGCGGCGCGCCAATGGCATCGTCTGGCCTCCGGTCTTGTCGAGGTAGGCGCGGAGCGGCGCGTACACCGGGTCCACCGTCTCGCCGTCGCGGATCGCATCGAGGACGGGCTGGAGGCGCCACGCCAACGGCCCGGCCTCGTACGGCTGAGTGTCCATCGTGAGCCCCGCGTATCGCATCACGAGAGAGACCGGGGCCGGCAGGTCGAGGGCGGCGGCGCAGCCCAGTCGCCGGGCCAGGGCCTGGGTCAGCCACGCACGGAGCCCGGCGTTCCGAGCGATCACGACCGTCTCGCGCTGGAGCGGGTCGAGCGGGTCGGCCTCGATGGCGTCGGAGAACCGCTCGAACAAGGGCTCGAGGGCCGGCGCGGTGACGACGTGGAGGTCGCGAGCGGTCACAAACAAGGGCACAGGGGGACGACGGAATCTAGAGGCGTCGGCGGCCTCGAGGACGGCCCTCGCACACCCGTCTGCACACACCGCTCCGCAGGCGCGCGAACCGACCTCGAGGACGAGACGTTGACGACGCTTCTATGCGA
>NZ_JBARYR010000735.1:0-2694 GCF_049648075.1 Rubrivirga sp.
GGGAGCGCCCGGCCCCCGTTGGCAGAGCGCGCGCCGCCGGGTCGTCCGGCGGCGCGTGTTGTCAACAGCTCGCACTGCTTCAGGCCTCCCGAAACGCGTCGGGGACGACCGCCCGCTCGGCGCTACCGGGACGAGCCCTATCCATCGGCCTCCTCGGACTGCAGGAGCCCAGCGGCTCGAAGACGTCGTCGGCAGGACCTCGCCAGGTGGAGCGGGCGGGGCTACCGGCCCACCGTGCAGTCCTGGCGCTCGACCTGCCTCCCCTCGAACCGCACGTCCCACCTCTCGCCCTGAAGAGCGACGATCGCAGCGGGGTTCGCGACGTCCCGCGTCCCCAGGCACGGGAGGACCGTCGTCGAGAAGACCCGCGCGCGCCGTCCGTCCGAGACGACCGAGTCGACACGGACCAGGACACTCCCGGACCCGGCCGTGCCGAGGGCGACCACGACGGCCGTCTCGGCCGCGTAGTCCACGTCCGGGAACGGCTCGTAAAACGGACCGCCCCCGTCGATCCAATACGGATTGCGGGGGTAGCCGTCCAGGAACGCCTCCTCCTCGGCCTCGCTCGAGAGAGCGACCGACGCAGGAGGGACCGGCTCACCGCCGCCGTCGGGCGTCGAGGCGTACTCCTCGAAGAACCCGCCCGACTGGAGCAGCACGCGGAAGGGGACCGGCTCACGGACCACGGGAGCGGTCGTGTCGCACGCGCTCGCAACGGCCACGGCGTGACAGAGGAGGAAGAGCGGGGCCCGCCACGGGGCGCGGTTACTCCTCATCGAACCGGACCTCGTTGACCGTGACGGCACCCAGCACGCCGTAGCCGCCCTCGACGTTCGAAGGCAGGTTGAGCGGCTCTTGGAACGGGTTGAAATCGTCGCCCGCGGGGTAGCCGAACCACGCCACTTGGTACGCTCCGAACGTCGCGTCGTCGACGGCGACGACCCAGACGGCCTCCAGCGTCGGCCCCTCGTCGTCTCGGTCGGGGTTCACGAGGTTGCCGACCGTGATCTCGAACGTCCGCTCGGCCCCGTCGAAGACCTCGTCGGTGAACGTGACGAAGTTGATCCCGTTCGTCGGGATCGTTCGGGCCGCCGTGAGCAGGACTGGATCCGTCGTCCTGTAGCTGAACTGGGTCTGGGGCACGTTGACCGTCCACGTTGTGTCTCGACACGGTGTCTCGGGCGAGTCGCAGATCCTCCTCTCCCGTGTGTAGCTCCAGGGACCGCTCACCGCCATCAAGGCATAGCGGTCGCCCGCGCCTGACAGGTCTTGCAGCGTCACCGAGACGTCGCGATCGACCCGGATCCAACCGGGAATCCGGACCTCGACGGGCGGACTGACCTCGGCTCGTACAGGCACTCGGTCGGGAACCGTCACCGACGCCTCGGCGGGGGGAAAGCCAGGCGCCGAAGCCCGGACCGCGTACGTACGCCCCGGCTCTACGACGACATCCGAGACAAACGCGCCGCACCGGGCCTCCGGCATCGGGTTCGGATCGTTGAATCGGTCGTCGCTGTTGCAGAGGCGCGGCTCGAGCCGAAGGTCGCCCGCTGACGCACCGTCCACCAGCAACTCTACTACGGCGCCATCTGGGACCGTGAACAGGTCGCTAGGCTCGAACCCCCGGCTGGCGCTGTGCGGGCTGAGGTAGCGGTCTCGGGTCGTCGTCACGCGGACCTCCACCGTCGAGTCCGCGGCCAGGACCCCGTTGATCGTCAGGGAAGGCTCGAACTCGGGGAGCGGGACGTCGTAGGTCGGTGAAAAGTCGCAGGCGCCCAGCGTCCCGGCGAGGACGGCCACGAGCAGGGCGAGGAAGAAACGTCGCATCAGAATGAGAACTGGTAGGACAGGGTCGGGAGAACAGGGAAGAGCGCGAGGCCCGTGAGCTGGCGGCGACTACCGAAGCCGTTGCCCTGCTCGAGCGACGTCATGAACGGGTTCTTCCGGTTCGTCGCGTTGTACACGTTGAGATGAAGCGCACGTGGGCGCGGCCCACGACGGAAGTGCCACGAGGCCCCGAGGTCGAGGCGGGCGTAGGCCGGGAGGCGGAACCCGTTCCGGTCACCGTAGGCCGTCTGGTCGGTGACGTCGAAGTCGTCGAACGGTCGGACCCACCCGGCCAGATCACCGTAGCCGTACGCCGGCGCTTGGTACGTGGCCTCCGGGAGCGTGACGGCGTCGCCGGTCCCGTACACGAACCCGCCCGAGATGTCGAACCTGTCCGAGAGCCGGTACCGCGCCGTGAGCGACACGTCGTGGCGCCGGTCGTAGCGGAACGGGAACCGCCGCCCCCCGTCGATCCCGTCGAACTGGCGGTCGGTCTTCGACCACGTGTAGCCGGCCCAAGCCGTCAGCCGGTCCGTCCGGTGTTGGACGAACACCTCGACCCCGAACGAGCGGCCCTCGCCGGTCTCGACCAGGTCCTGCCAGTCGTCGAACGGCGACGTGAACGCGGCCCCCTCGCGGTAGGCCACGAGCCCCCTCATCTCGCGCCAGTACCCGTCCACGGTCCACGACGTCGTCGTGCCCACCGAGCCGGCCGCTCCGAGCGCCGCCTGCCATCCACGCTGCGGGCCGACCCGGTCGGTCGCCGGGACCCACAGGTCGGCCGGCAAACCCAGGCCGCCGCCGGTCGTCAGCAGGTGGACCGGCTGCATCGTCGTGGCGAACGAGGCCTTCAGCGCCAGCCGGTCG
>NZ_JBARYR010000736.1:0-16531 GCF_049648075.1 Rubrivirga sp.
CGGCGGCACAGCGGGATGGCGTCGGCCACTGCGTCGACGGAGCCGAGCCCCGTCGTGGTCGCCGTCAGCACGACCGTCCCGACGTCGCCGTCGCGGAGCACGTCCTCGAGGGCGTCGAGGTCGATTCGGCCGTCACCGTCGCCCGCCACCGAGACGGCCTCGAGGCCGAGCACGCCGGCCATCCGGGCATGCGTGTAGTGCGCGTCCTGGCCGACCGCGATCGCCTTGCCGCCGGTCTCCTCGCGAGCCACGAACAGCGCCTCCAAGTTGGCGACGGTCCCTCCTCCGGTCAGGTGCCCGAGCGCGCCGTCGAGGCCGAGCATCGCCGCCAAGTCTTCCACGACCTCCTTCTCCATCTCGCTCGTCGGCGGCCCGCCGTCGAGGGCGTGATTGTTCGGGTTGATCCGGGCCGCAGCGGCGTAGGCCGCGAGCGCGACCGGGTGCGGTGGCTTGAGCATCTGCCCCGCATAGCGCGGATGCCCAAACGGGTACATGCCTGGACGCTCACCTCGGGGCGGCGCCGTCATCCGGGACAGGTACTCGTCGAACGCCTCGCCCAGCGCGTCCGCGTCGACCTCGAGGGCGGGATGCGACTCGACGGGTCCGAAGGAGCGCTCCCAGTCCGCGATCCGATCGAATGCGTCGAGGACGAGGCGGGACGAATCGAGGGACATCGAAGGCGTTCTAGGAAGCAGCGACCGGCTGGACGGCCGGCGAGTCGTCGGTCGCGTTCGGGACCACGCGGCGCGTCGTGATCGCCAAGCCGATGAGGCCCGCGACGATGAACCCGATCGAGATCAACTGCGACTGCGGCAGGCCGAGCGACGTGTCGGGGTTGACCTTGATGAACTCGATCACGAACCGCTGGATGCCGGCCAGGATGCCGTACACCGAGATCAGCCAGCCGGCCTTGAACGGGTGCTTGCGCAGCACCCACAGCAGCGCCGCCAGCACGGCGGTCATCGCGAACTCGTAGAGCATCGTGGGATAGACGCCGGTCGGGTTCGCGAGCGTGCACTCGGCGCCGCGCTGGACGGCATTGTAGGTCACGGGATCGGCGCCGACCATCGCTCGGGGGAACGTCTCGCTCCACAAGAAGCCCGGAATCCAGCCCGGCTTGTCGTCGAGCGACGAGCACACGCCCCAGTCACCGTCGCCCGACAGGTAGCAGCCGATCCGCCCGATGCCGTAGGCCAGCATCAGCCCCGGCGCGATCGCGTCCATCAGCCGCCCCTTGTTGACGCCCTTCGAGTGCGCGTACCACAGGATCGCGATGCCCGCGACCAAGATGCCGCCGTACACCGTCAGGCCGGAGCCCGAGAAGATCATCGCGGCCGGGTTCTGCACGAACTCGTCCCAGTAGTCGATGATGTGGAACAGCTTGGCACCGAGCACGCCGAACGCGCCCGCCATCACGGCCATGTTCCACAGCAGGACTGACGGACTCGTCAGCTGGACTTTCTCACGGCCTTTCGAGTCCTTGACCTTGGCGCGGACCGCCTTCATCAGCCCCTTCCCAAACAACCGGTCAACCTCGACGCGCGACATGGCCGTCGCGGTCAGGATCGCGAGCGCGACCATCAGGCCGAACGAGAAGAGCGGGATCGGGAACTCGAACCCGAACAGGTCCAACGTGATGTCGCTTATCCGGGGGTACATCGCAGTTCTCTGGGGAGACGGAAGCTAGTCGTCGCGGGAACGGGCTATGCGGCGCCTTCGCCTGCCAGCTCGAGAGCGAGCTGGGCGATGGGCACCGCTCGCTGCTCGCCGAACTCGAGGTCGCGCACCTGGGCGACACCGGCCTCGAGCTCGTCGTCTCCGACTACCAATGCGACGCGGGCGCCGGACCGATCAGCCGCCTTCATTTGGGCCTTCAGTGACCGCCCGCCCAAGGCGAAGTCGACCGACAGACCGGCGGTGCGCAGCGTCTGCGTGATCCCGAACCCCGCCGACTCGGCCGCGTCGCCCAAGGTCACCACGAAGACGTCCGTCGAGGACACCAGCGGCGGGTCCACGTTCTCGGCCTCGAGGGCGATAAACAGCCGCTCGATGCCGGCCGCGTAGCCGACGGCCGGGACGGTCTTCTTCGACCCGACGGACTCGGCGAGCCCGTCGTACCGACCTCCTGCGGCCAGCGCACCCTGGGCGCCGAGCGCGTCGTGCTCGAGCTCGAACACCGTCCTCGAGTAGTAGTCGAGGCCGCGCACCAAGAGCGGGTCCTCGACGTACGGGACCTCGAGGGCGTCCAAGAGAGAGAGCAGCCGGGCGTGATGCTCCCTCGCTTCCGGGCTGATAAAGTCCGTGACGCGCGGCGCGTCCCCCAAGAGCTCCCGCTCACGCTCGTTCTTGGTGTCCAAGATCCGGAGCGGGTTGACCTCGAGGCGTGTCCGACTGGTCTCCGACAGCGCGTCGAGGTGGGACGAGAAGTAGTCGCGGAGCGCGTCGCGGTAGGCCGGCCGGTCGGCGGCGTCGCCCAAGGTGTTGATGCGGAGCGTCGTCCGCGTGACGCCGAATGCGGTGTAGATCGCCCGGACGTTGGCGATGGTCTCGGCATCCGCTCTGGGGTCGTCCGACCCGATCAGCTCGGTGCCGAACTGGTGGAACTGGCGGAAGCGTCCCTTCTGCGGCCGCTCGGCGCGGAAGCACGGTCCGATGTAGTAGAGCCGCTGCGCGCCGCCGCGCTGCTCGAGGTGGTGCTGGAGAAAGGCGCGCATGACGGGCGCGGTCACCTCGGGCCGGAGCACGTAGGTCTCCTTCGACCGCTCGACGGTGAACATCTCCTTGCTCACGATGTCCGTCCCCGCGCCCACCCCTCGGGCCACCAACTCGACGGGCTCTAAGACGGGCGTGCGGATCTCCTCGAACGCGAACCGCTCCATCACGCCGCGGACGACGCCCTCAACCCAGCGCCACGATGACGAGGCGGGCACGGTGGAGCCGCTGGATCCGTGCTCGTCGGGCAGGATGTCGAAGGTGCCGCGGATCGTCTGGAAGGCCATGTCGCGTGTCGGAGAGGACACGCCAAGGTCCGGCCCCGCGCGATACGGTGGCGTCCGCATCGTGCGAAAAGCGGGCTCAGCGGAAGCTGCTCTCGGCGTCGCGCACGACCTCGAGGGCGGCGTACGCCGAGCCCGCGTCGGCCAGCCGGTCGCGTACGCCGGGAGCGCTCAGCACGCGCGAGATCTGGGCCATTAGCCGGACGTGCTGGCCGGGCTCGCTCTCGGGCGCCGCGAACGTCACCACGAGATCGACGGGCTCGCCATCGAGAGCGCTCCACTCGACGGGCTCAGAGAGGGTCGCGAGCGTGGCGACCGTCCCGGACACGGCCGGCGTGCGGGCGTGGGGAAGCGCCAGCCCCTCTCCGACTCCGGTCGAGAGCCGCTGCTCGCGCGCCTCGAGGTCGGAGGCGAGACGCGCTCGGTCGGTCACCAGGGCCGAGCCCGCAAGTCGGTCGGCACTCCGCTGGAGCACTTCGGCCTTGCTCCCGCCGGGATCGCGAACGAAGACGCGGTCGACGTCGAGGAGGTCGACAAAGGACGGGAGCGTGGGCATCGAGGACGGATCGGGATCGATCACGGGGACGCGCCGCCGCGGGGCGGGGTCCCCGCGGGCGACGTAGCGCTGCTCGATGAGACGATCTGGTAACTCAATCTCCGCCCTGAACCCAGCCGTCGCGACCGCGACGAAACGAGTAAACACGGCCTTTGCCGCTGCTGGCGTTGTTCGCTCCAGCTAATAGATGATCCCCTTCGAGCGCGACACTCTCCCCGAAGGAAGAGTTGCGGCCGAGTCCCTCCGGCCACAGCTCAGCCTCGAGCTCCCAGGTGCCGGATGGCAATCGCACCCACACGAACACAGAGCCTCGGCTCTGCGCTCGACCGATGGCTCCAACCGCGACGCGGTCTCCACTGGCAGCGATCGACCTCCCGTAGAGGTCGCGTAATGTGAGATCGGCTGGGCGGAGTTCGCCTTCCACAGCCCACTCCGTTCCGTGCTCGCGGTATACGAACGCGGAGCCAACTCCGAGCCTCCCGTCCAAGCTCCGCCCCCGAGCAACGGCCGCGATGATCGAGCCATCAAAGGCTACCAACTCACCCATGAAATCGTCTGCACGGAGAGAAGGTGCCGAGAGCGTTGCCGAGAGCGCCCAAGCAGCTCCCATCCTTTCGTAGACGCGGACAACTCCAGCACCTGCGTTCCCATCGACTGACTGTCCAGGCGACCCTATGGCAACTCGGTCACCATCAAGTGCAAGACCCAAACCAAACAAAGACGATCCACTTCGTCCGCTGTGTCGTTCGTACTCGGTCTCCTCGATCCGGGACGTCTCGGCCCACCCCCCTCCCGAGCGCTCGTAGAACACGACGGCGGCGGAATCGACCAAGACTCCAGTGGGTGGATCTACCGCGACTGCTTCCACAACGGCGACACGGCCACTCGATACCGCTACCGATTGTCCATACAGACGGGCGATCGATGGGTCGGCCGCACGGAGTTCGGCCGTCCGGGTCCATTCCCCATTTGCGCGCTCGAACACGAACGCTCGACCTGGGTCCTGTGCGCCTACCAGACCGAGCTCTGGGGCTCCGACGACTGCAACAGAGCCTTCAATGTCGACGGCATCGCTGTAAATAACGTCGGCTCCCCTCTCGTCCTTCGGAAGCCCCTCAGGCGGTTCTAAGAGGGCCTCAGTCTCCCATCCTGTACCCTCACGACGGAGGACGAACGCTTCGTCAGACCCGAAGGCGCCCACGACGGCGCGACCTGCATCGAGGGCGATAGAAGACCCAAAAAGCTCCCCACCTGCGTAAATACCGTCATCCCCTCCAAGAAACGAAACGACGTCACAGCCACTCGCTATTAACACGCCTGAAAAGAGAAGTGTGTTAAGGGCATGCTTTAGAGATCGCGCCATGACCGGAGTAGATGGTATATGGTAGGACTCGCTGAGCTAGCTATGCGACACCGGCTACCGGATCAGTCCAGACGAGCAACGAACGACTACGCGCCCTCGATGGTGCGAATGCGCTCGACAAGGTGCGCGGTGTCGGCGGGGAGTGGCGCCTCGAAGTCCATGTCCTGACCGGTCGCCGGGTGCGTGAAGCCCAGCGTGTGGGCATGCAGCGCCTGGCGCGGGTGGGCCTTAAGCAGGTTGTGGATGAACGCCTTGCGCGTCCCCACCGCCGAGCCGTAGACGATCCGATCGCCTTTGTACGTCGCGTCTCCAAAAACAGGATGGCCCATCGAGGACGCGTGGACGCGGATCTGGTGGGTGCGGCCAGTCTCGAGTTGGAACCGCGCCAACGTCATGTCGCGGAACGCCTCGACGGTTTGGTAGCGCGTCGCGGCCCACTTGCCCTCGCCCTCGGGACGGACGGACATCACGCGGCGGTCACGAGGACTCCGGCCGAGCCAGCTTTCGACTCGTCCTTCCTCGGGATCGAGGACGCCCCAGACCAACGCGAGGTAGCGGCGGCGGATCGTGCGCTCGGCGAACTGCTTGCCCAGGATTGCAGCAGCCGTGTCGGTCTTGGTCGCCACCATCAGCCCCGTCGTGTCCTTGTCGAGACGGTGGACGAGTCCCGGCCGGACCGTCGGGTCGCCCTCGAAGCGAGGCCCCGCTGTCGAAGTCGAGAGTCCCACGTCGTCGTCGTCCGCGTCCTCGAGGTCGTCGGCCCGGATCGGGTCACCGCCGACGTGCCACAGAAGCGCGTTGACGAGAGTGCCCGACGGGTGGCCGTACGCCGGATGGACGACCATGCCAGCCGGCTTGTTGACGACGATCAACACGTCGTCCTCGTAGACGACGTCGAGCGGGATGTCTTCAGGCACGACCTCGATGGGCGCCATCTTGATGACGCGGCACTCGACGTGGTCGCCGGGCTGGAGCAGCATCGAGGGCTTCTTGGCCGTCTTGCCGTTGACGTCGACGCGGCCGTCCTTGATGCCGCGCTGGACCTTGGAGCGCGTCGCGTTCGCGGTCTTCTCCGTGACGTAGACGTCGAGCCGGATGGGCGACTGGCCAGGGGGGACGTCGAGCGTCAAGACGGCCTCGACGCGCTCGTAGGGATCGGGCGCGCTCACGAGACGGTAACGGCCGAGCGCGTCACGGACGCAACGACCTCGAGGGCGGCGTCGGCGGCGTCGGGAAGCGTCGAGGCGTGGGGTGAGAAGCGGACCAGTCGGCTGCGGAGCGAGACGGCGACGCCAGCCTCTAGGAGAGCGGCGTGAAGGGCCTCGGGGTCGTCGGCGCGGACCGTGACGATGGCCGATCCGCCCAGTCCGACGCGCTCGTATCCAAGGGCAGCGAGCCCGTCCGCCAGCCGCTGGGCGGCCCCAAGAGCGGCGGCCTCGATGACGTCTGGCCCGACCTCAAGCATCAGCCCGAGAGCCGCGTCGAGGGCGTACAGGTTCGCCGTCGGCATCGTGCCGACGTGGAAGCGCGTCGCATCGGGGTGCAAGTCCAGGCCGGACGCCTCGAAGTCGTCCCAATCGACGGGGCCGTTGAGCCAGCCCCGCAGCGGTCGGAGCCGGTCTCGGAGCGTCGGCGCCACGACGACGAACCCGGCTCCCTGCATCGACCCGAGCCATTTGTGACCTCCGACAGCCAGCAGGTCAGGCTGAAACGCCGACACGTCGAGGTCGAGGACGCCGACGGCCTGGATCGCGTCGACCACGAACAGCACGCCTCTCTCGCGACACAGCTCGCCGATCGCGTCGAGCTCGGCGCGGAAGCCACTTAGAAACTGGACGGCCGAGACGGCCACGACGCGTGTCTGCGGCTGGATCGAGGCCGCGATGTCGTCGACGGAGAACGCGCCGTCGCGGTGGGGCACCAGATCGACCTCGACGCCTTGGTCGTGGAGCGCGCGCCACGGGAGCAAGTTGGACGGAAACTCGCAGCCGGGGACGGAGACGCGATCGCCCGGTCGCCAGCTTAGCCCTTGAGCAACCAGATTGAGCCCGTAGGACGTGTTCGGGACGATGGCCACGTCCTCGAGGTCGGCACCGACGAGGCGGGCCGCTCGGTCGCGGGCGCGGTCGATCCGCTCGAGGTCGGACGGGAAGTTGTTGGGAAAGCGACCATCGACCGTCCCGGCTCTGCCGGCCAGGAAGTCGCTTGCGGCCTCGAGGGCGTCCTGCGAGAGCACGCCCGTCGCGGCGTGGTCGAGGTAGACCGTGCCGGGGGGCAGTTGAAAGCGGGATCGGTAGTCGTCGAGCGTCACGGACGGGAGGTGCGAGGTGCAGGAAGATGCGGCCTCGAGGACGGCCGGAGACCGCAGAGCTGTGGAACTTTGGCGCGGCCTCGAGGACGCTGGGACCACGCTACTGGTCTTCTCGCACGCGCTCGCGGCGCTCCGCCTCCGTCTCATTCGCCTTGAGATCGCGCGCCTCGTCGACCATCTCCTCACCCTCGATGATGTCTTCCCGCTCGGGGTCCGGCGTCTCCTGGAGCGGCTCCACTGCCGGGTCGATCTCGAGCTCGATCAGCATCGGGAAGTGGTCGCTGCCGACGCTGTCGAGCCGGCGAAGCTCGACCAACCCGAAGTGGTCCGAGTGGAAGACGTGGTCGAGCGGGTACCGCAACCACCAGTGGTCGGCGTGGAACGTCGAGTACGTACCGCGACCGACGCGGGGGTCGAGCAAGCCCGAGAGCTCTTGAAACAGCGACGTCGTATGACTCCACGCCACGTCGTTGAGGTCACCCGCGACAATGACGGGGCCGTCGATGTCAGCGACGTCGCTGCCGGCGAGCACGAGCTCGGCGTCACGCAGGTCGGAGTCTTGCTGAATGTCGGGCCGAGGCGGGCGCGGGTGGAGGACGAGCATGGTCACCCTCTCCCCCGACCGGAGCTCGATCGTCAGCAGCAGGCTCGGGACCTCGGGCTCGACCAGGTGCCGGACCTCGTGCGACACGATCGGCAGCTTCGAGCGGACCAACATTCCGTAGGTGTCGTCTTGGGGGACCTCGACCGCGTGCGGGTACTCGTCCTCGAGGGCGCGAGCGGTCTCGGCCCACCACTCGTCGGTCTCGACGGCCGCGACGACGTCGGGGGCGGCCTCGCGGATGGTACGGAGCCACAGGTCTCCCTCGCGGTTCTCCATCAGGACGTTCGAGACCACGAGACGGAGCCGGCGGTCTGGGTTCGCCAAGATGGGGTCGGCGCGAACGGTCTCCTCGCCGTAGATCGGCGTGTACTGGACCATCCTCGCGCACTGGTACAGCGTCGCAACCGTCAGCGCAGCCGCCATGAGCCACCCCCAGATGCTCGGCTCGGCCCGCCAGATCGCGAACACCGCGTAGAGGATCAGCACGATCACGGCCAGCACCGTGATCTGCATGCGGGGAAAGTCGAACATCCGCACCCACCACGCCGACGACCGGCTGAGCGGCAGGGCCGTCATGACGACGACGGCGAGGGCGGAAGCGGCGAGGGCGTAGCGCAAGAGAATCAGGGAATGTCGTAGGACAACGGCATCGCCCTCCGCCCGTTCCTCAGACCGCCTATGGCCGGTAAAACTGTTTGCCGGCGAGCTGGCGGACGAGACCGCGGAATTCTAGCTGCAGCAGGTACACGAGCGCCGTCGACGCGTCGACGCCCGCGTCGCGACAGACCGTGTCGAGCGGCTTCGGATCGGATCCGAGAGCACCCACCAACCGGCTTTCGACCGGATTCAGGTCTGGGGGAGGCTCAGCCTCGAGGACGGCGTCCGTCCTCGATGAGCGCTGCGGGGCGACGGCGTCGAGCACCTCGAGGGCAGAGATCGCGAGGGCCGCGCCTTGCTGGATCAAGCGGTTCGTGCCTTGCGCTTGGGCAAAGATCGAGGACGGAACGGCGAACACGTCGCGGTTTTGTTCGAGCGCGAGGCCCGCCGTCAGGAGTGCGCCGCCCTTCTCGCGGGCTTCGACCACGACCGTCGCCAGGCTCATCCCCGAGACGATCCGGTTGCGACGCGGAAAGTTGGGCGCGTCGGGTGTGGCCCCGAGGGGCAGTTCAGAGATCACGGCTCCCGCGTCGTCCTCCAAGATGCGGCGGACTGTGTTTCCGTGCCGCGACGGGTAGATCCGGTCGACGCCCGACCCGAGCACCGCGATGGTCCGTCCTCCGCCCTCGAGGGCGGCCCGATGCGCCGCGATGTCGATGCCGTAGGCGAGCCCGCTTACGACGGTCGCCCCCGCTTCTGCAAAGCCACGCCCAAACGCCTCCGCGGCCCGCGTCCCCGCGTCCGACACCTTGCGCGTGCCTACGACGGCGACCGCTAGACCGTCGATCTCCGTGAGCCGACCGCGGACCCACAAGAACGGCGGAGGATCGTAGATCTGCCGCAGCAACGACGGGTACTCCTCGTCTCCAAAGTCGACCACTCGAGCTCCGACGCGGTCCGCTTTTCGAAACTGGTCGTCGACGGCGGCCCAGTCGTCCCAGCTCGCGATCGCATCGGCGGTCTGCCTCCCCACGCCGTCGGCGCGCACCAGCCTCGAGGACGGCGCACGCAGCACATCGCTCGCGGTCCGAAACGCTGACAACAGCGATCGGACTCGGCCCGGACCGACGCCTGGGACGAGCGACAGCGCGACCAAGGCCCGGCGCTCGTGGTCGTCGGCGGGCTCGCGGTCGGCGGTCGGGTCGTCGAACAAGGTCACGGCCCGAACCTACGCGTCCTCGAGGACGATTTGCAGTGGTCCTCGAGGACGGATCCGTCGGCACATTCGCCGTGTCGGCACCCGACCGGCACCGAGACCGGCACAGACGCCCCGAGAGGCGTCTCTGCGTCTGCCCCGGTTCTGGGTCGGAACGCGACCTCGCGTGAACGATTCGTCCTCGAAGCCGCACGTCGCGACCTCGAGGACGGCCGGCTCTATGGCATCTCGTGGACGGTCACGTAGGCCTCGGCGGCGAAGAACGCCGGCAGGCCGAGCGCTTGGAGTGCGTGGGCCGTGTCGGTGTTGCGGTCGCGAGCGCGCTGCCAGAACTCTCGGTCGTCGTAGGCGCCGGGGAAGAGCGCGCGGTCCTTCTGGCTCTCGTGCTTGTAGATCGCCTCGATCTTGAGCTCGAGCTCGGCCTTCGAGAGGGGCAGGAACACGTCGGCCTGGTCGATCTCCCACTCTTGCCAGGCGCCGCGGTAGAGCCAGACGAGCGGGCCGTTCTCCCGACCCTCGAGGGCGCGCGAGATCGCGGCGTAGCACATCCGGTGCGTCCCGTGTGGGTCGGACAGGTCGCCGGCGACGTAGATGTGGGTCGCCTTGAGCTCGTCGAGCAAGTCGGAGACGATCTCGACGTCGGCGTCGCCGATCGGGTTCTTGCGGACCAGGCCCGTCTGGTAGAACGGCATGTCCAGGAACCGGGCGTTCTCGGCGCCGAGCCCCATGACCTCGATCGCAGCGATCGCTTCGGTGTACCGGATCGAGGCCTTGATCGTCTGGATTTCGGGCGCGTCGACCTCGGCGGGCTGCTTGGCCTCGAGCGTCGACATCAGCGCGTTGACGCGCTCCGTGACGGCGTCGCCCGCACCCGGTGCCAGGACGTCACGGGTCATCTCCGCGAACTGGAGGTGACGCCTTACGTCCTCGTCGAAGACGGCCACGGACCCGTTGGTCATGTAGGCGACCGTGACGTCGTTCCCGTTCTCGACGAGCGCGTGCAGCATGCCGCCCATCGAGATCACATCGTCGTCCGGGTGAGGACTAAACACGATCACCTTCTCGCCCTGGGGCAGCTTGTTCGGGTAGACGACGCGCTGGCGTAAGTCCTCGAACACGCGGAGACACAGATCGTCCACGCCGCCCATCGTCCGCACCAAGTCGTGCAAACCGTGACGGTGGAAGTCGCCGGCATCGAGACGCAGGATGGCTTTGCCCACCTCGCGCGAGAGCCAGATCACAGCCTTCTTCGCGGCGTCCTCGGTCCAATCCACTCGCCGGACGAGGAACGGGGTCTTGATCCTCGTCAACTCCGACGCAGCGGCCTTGTCGAGGTAAACGACCGCGTTCTTGTGGTCCTGGAGATAGGTCGCCGGAACCTGAGACGTCTGCTCGCCCTCGATGGCCCGGCGGATGACCGGCGCCTTGTGCTCGCCGGTCGCGATCAGGATGAGCTCACGCGCGTCGAGGATGGTGCCGGTCCCCATCGTGATGGCCTCTCGAGGCACGTACTTCTCCTCGAAGAAGTCCGACGCCGCGTCCTTGCGCGTGATCTCGTCGAGGACGACGCGGCGCGTGCGGTCGGCGGGCGTCGCGCCGGGCTCGTTGAACCCGACGTGTCCACTCCGCCCGATGCCGAGCAACATCAGGTCGATGCCACCGGCGAGTCCGATCTGGCGCTCGTACTCCGCCGCGTGAGCGTCTACGTCCTCGTCGGGCAGGTCGCCGCGCGGGATGTGAACGTTCTCTCGCGGGATGTCGATGTGGTCGAACAGGTTCTCGTACATGAACCGGTGGTAGCTCTGGATGCTACTCGGGTCCATGGGCAGGTACTCGTCCAAGTTGAACGTGATCACGTTCTTGAACGAGAGCCCCTCGTCGCGGTGCATCCGCACCAGCTCTTGGTAGATGCCGATCGGCGTCGAGCCGGTGGGGAGCCCCAAGACCGCGGGGTCGCCCGCGGCGGCCTTGGCCTCGATGAGCGTGCGGACCTGCCGAGCGGCTTGGCGTGCGATCTCGGCGGGGGTTTCGAAGATCAAAACCGGCATCCGTTCGGCGCCGGTAGATCGGGAGGACTGTGAGCGCGTCGCGTGGTGTGCGGCGGCTGGCGTCGTCGTCATGTGTTTGGGAGAAGTAGAAACGGAAGAAACCGCCGATCGCCCCCCTCACGCTCAAAAAAACGAGGGGACAACGTTTTCATCGTATAGGGGCATTTCCGACCTCGAGGACGAGCCACCATCGAGGACGAGCCCGGTCTTACCCTTTCGTGCGACTTGACCGATACGCTCCGTACTCGGTTACCACATGAAGACACCCCAGACCCTGCCCGACCGCCTCCTGAGCTCTTGGACCGTGAATGCCGAGCCGTGGACACAGGCCGTTCGTAACGGCCTCATTCCCAGCCGTGCGGCCGGGACCGACGCCGCCATTGTCGAAGCCGTGGTCCGCGGGTTGCCCCCGAACGGGCGGGTCCTCGACGTCGGCTGCGGCGAAGGATGGCTGAGCCGAGCGCTCGTGGCGCTCGGCGCTCGAACGCACGGCGTTGACGCGAGCGTCCCGCTCATCGAGGCCGCGTGCGACGCCGGCGGCTCTTTCGAGGTCGTGAGCTACGACGACATCGCCGGCGACCCGACCGCGCTCGGTGGGCCCTACGACGTCGCCGTGTTCAACTTCGCGCTGCTCTCCGACAAGGTCTTCGGCGTCCTCCGAGGCGCGACGGACCAGCTCGCCCCGTGCGGACGCGTCATCATCCAGACCGTCCACCCGCTGTCGATCGGCGCGCCCTACACCGACGGATGGCGCGAGGAGACCTTCGAGTTTGCCGACGTCGACCTCGAACCGATGCCGTGGTACGCCCGGACCTTCGGGACGTGGGTCCGCACGTTGGACGCCGTCGGCCTCCAGCTCCGCGAGGTCACGGAGCCGACGCATCCCGACACCGGAGCCGCGCTCTCGCTGATCCTGACCGCCGAGCCGCTCACGTTCTAGGTCCGTCCTCGAGGACGCGACGGGTCTACGCGTCCGCCTTGCGCTCGGCGTCGACGAACGTCCACAACCGCTCTTTGAGCCGGTCCAGGCCTTGGCGGGCGACGGCCGAGATCGGGACGACCTCGACGTCGTCCGGGAACCCCTCGAGGACGTCGCGGACCCAGGCGTCGGCGAGCTCCGGCCCGACGATGTCCATCTTGGTCAACGCGACCATCCGGGGCTTGTGGAGCAGGTGCGGGCTAAACGCCTCGAGCTCCTCGACCAACGTGGCGTACCGAGCACCGGGGTCCTCGACGTCGGCGGCGACGCAGAACAGCAACACGGCGTTGCGCTCGACGTGCTTGAGAAACTGGTGGCCGAGCCCTCGCCCCTCAGACGCGCCCTCGATGAGCCCGGGGATATCGGCGATGACGAACGAGCGCCAGTCGTCGAACCCGACCATGCCGAGGTTGGGCTCGAGCGTCGTGAACGGGTAGTCCGCGATCTTGGGCTTGGCCGCGCTCAGCGAGCTCACCAACGTGCTCTTTCCAGCGTTCGGGAATCCGACCAAACCGACGTCGGCCAGGAGCTTGAGCTCCATCGTGACCTCGCGCTCCTCGCCCGCCTCACCGGGTTGTGCGTAGCGCGGCGCCTGGTTCGTCGAGCTCTTGAAGTGCGTGTTGCCCTGACCGCCACGACCGCCCTGCGCGAGCACGATCCGGTCTCCGTCCTCGACGATTTCGCCCAGGATCTCGCCCGATTCTCCGTCCTTGGCGATCGTCCCGAGTGGGACGCGGAGGACAATGTCGACGCCCGCCTTGCCTGACTTGCCGGCCCCCGCTCCGGGCTCACCGGCCTTGGCAAAGTGGTGGCGGTTGTAGCGCAAGTCGAGGAGCGTGTACAACTGCGAGTCGCCCTCGAGGAGCACCGATCCCCCAGCTCCACCATCCCCCCCATCGGGTCCCCCGTTGGGCTCGTACTTCTCGCGGCGGAAGTGGACACTGCCGGCTCCTCCACGTCCGCTGCGGACGGTAACGGTGACGTAGTCGACGAACTTCACGGCGGCAGAGGCAGGTGGGAGACAGCGAGCCCTCAGCATAGCTCGCGGGTAGCGAAATCGCAGCGAGTCCTCCGCTAGCTTCCGGTGCTCCGCCTAGACCTCGAGGGCGGCCCTCTTACACCGGCGCTCTCGCCTTGAAAGACGTCACCATCTACACCGACGGCGCGTGCTCCGGCAACCCCGGCCCCGGCGGCTGGGGCGCCACGCTCATCTTTGGCGAGGGCGACGCCGCGATCACCAAGGACCTCAAGGGTGCCGAGGCCGAGACGACCAACAACCGGATGGAGCTGACCGCAGCAGCGAGCGCTCTCGAGGCCCTAAAAGAGCCCTGCCAGGTCCGGCTCCACTCGGACAGCGCGTACCTCATCAACGCCTTCAAGGACCGCTGGATCGACGGGTGGCAGCGCCGCGGATGGAAAAAGTCCGACAAGAAGCCGGTCCTGAACCGGGACTTGTGGGAGCGCCTGATCGCACAGAACGACCGGCACGAGATCGCCTGGGTCAAGGTCAAGGGCCACGCTGGGATCCCGCTCAACGAGCACGTCGACGGGCTGGCGGTCGGGGCGATGCGCACGCTGATGGCGGAGCGCGGCGCCTAGGCGTCCTCTGGCGTCGTTCAGGTCACGGCCTCGAGGACGCCGAGACGCACACGGACGAGGGCGCGTAGGTTCGGCTATGCTCGAGCGCGCCGTGTCCCTCGCTGATCGCCTCTCGTCCGCCGTCGGATGGCTGGCGTCGAGGCTCGTCGTGGTGCTGGTCGTCTCGGGCGGATTGGCGGCGCTGTTCCGCTACGTCGGGCCGATGCTTGGGGTCTCGCCCGCCCTCAACGCGCTCGGCGACATCCAATGGATGGTGTTCAGCGCGGTCTTTCTCCTCGGCGCGGCCTGGGGTCTGTCGGACGACGCCCACGTCCGGGTCGACGTCGTGTATGGGCGGTTGCGTCCTCGAGGTCGAGCCATCATCGATCTTCTCGGAACGGTGCTCTTGCTGCTCCCTCTGTGCGCCCTGTTGCTGTGGGCGTCGTGGCCCGCCGTCCTCGAGGCCATCGCGATCCGCGAGTCCGCCCTCGACGCGGGCGGCTTGGCGCGGTGGCCGGTCAAGCTGCTCGTCCCGCTCGGGCTCGGGCTGCTGGCGGTGCAGGGCGTGGCACAAGCGCTCAAGGCCATCGCCGTTCTCTCCGGGGCCGACCTCGAGGCGCTCCCGGAGCAATGCCAAGAGGGCGCCTAGTGGAGCTGCTCTCACACCTGGCGGACTGGCTCGGGCCGATCCTGGTCGGCGTCGTGCTGCTGCTGGTGTTTACAGGCTATCCGGTCGCGTTCGCCATCGGGGGCGCGTCGGTCGCGTTCGCATTGCTGGGGCTGGCGACGGGCTACTTCGACCCGCCGTTTCTCCTGGCGCTCGGCGACCGCGTGTTCGGGATCATGCAGAACCCGGTGCTACTGGCGATCCCGTACTTCATTTTCATGGGCGTCATCCTCGAGAAAAGCCGGCTGGCGGAGGACTTGCTGACGACCGTCGGGGACGTGTTTGGACGGGCACGGGGAGGGTTGGCGCTCGCCGTGGTCGGGGTCGGGGCGTTGCTGGCGGCGGCGACGGGCGTGGTCGGGGCGAGCGTCGTGGCGATGGGGGCGATCGCGTTGCCGGTCATGCTGCGGCACGGGTATTCGCCGTCGTTCGCCTCGGGCGTGGTGGCGGCGTCGGGGACGCTGGGGCAGATCGTCCCGCCCTCGATCGTACTGATCGTCCTGGGCGATCAGCTCGGCGTGAGTGTCGGGTCGCTGTTCGCGGGGGCTCTGATTCCCGGCCTGATGCTCGCGGGGATGTTCGCGGCCTACGCCGCGATTGTGGCCTGGCTCCGGCCGGAGGCGGCGCCGGCCCTGCCCGAGAGCGAGCGGACCGAGCGCGGGGCGCTCTTGCTCCGCCGCGTCCTGACGGCGCTCGCCCCACCCCTCATCCTGATCCTGGTCGTCCTGGGCAGCATCTTCGCCGGGATCGCGACGCCGACCGAAGCCGGAGCCCTGGGCGCCATCGGAGCCGTCCTGCTCGCCGCTCAACGCGGCCGACTTAAGCGCTCGGTGATCTGGGACGCAGCCCGCTCGACGGCGTCCTTGACGACGATGGTGATGGTGCTCCTGATCGGGTCGACGGTGTTCGCGCTCGTCTTCCGAGGGCTCTACGGCGACCTGTGGATCGAGGAAGCCTTGGTCGGGCTGCCCGGCGGCGTGATCGGGCTGATGATCGCCGCGAACCTGCTGGTGTTCGTCTTGGGCTTCTTCATCGACTTCTTCGAGATCGCCTTCATCGTGGTCCCCCTCCTGGCGCCCGCCGCCGCTGCTCTCGGCATCGACCTGGTGTGGTTCGGCGTGGTACTCGGCATGAACCTGCAGACGTCGTTTTTGACGCCTCCGTTCGGGTTCTCGCTGTTCTACCTTCGAGGCGTGGCGCCGCCCGAAGTCACCACGGCGCAGATCTACCGCGGGGCGATCCCGTTCGTCATCATCCAGATGACGGCTCTCGCGCTCGTGCTGGCCTTCCCGGAGATCGTCCTGGCGTTCGTGGATTAGGGGGTTTGGGGTTCGAGGTTCAGGGTTTGCGTGCTGGATGGCTCCGCATGGTCCGTCCTCGAGGGCGGGGGCCTCGGCACGGTATAGGCACTCGACCTCGAGGTCAGCGACGTGACGCCGAGACCGAAGACGCCCCGAAAGGCGTCTCTACGTCGGACGGGCCTCGAGGGCGGGCACGGCACGCCGTGCCCCTACGGGCCTGCCTCGAGGACGAGCGGAACCATTTCGCGACCTCGAGGCCGCGTGCTGAAATCCCCAATCCCCAATCCCCAATCCCCAATCCCCAATCCCCCTATC
>NZ_JBARYR010000737.1:0-1630 GCF_049648075.1 Rubrivirga sp.
GGGCAGAGAATGGAGACGCCGCCGTCGGCGGCCCCCTGGCAAGGGGTGGTCGGGGTGCTCCCTAGCCTGAGACTCCACCGCCGCCGCTGCCGTGCTCCAGATCCGCCGCGTCCTGTTCCCCACGGACTACGCCCCGTGTGCCGACCGAGCGTTCGCGCACGCCGCGTTCTTGGCCGAGCGCTTGGACGCCGTCCTCGAGGTCGTCCACGTCGCCCCGGTTACCGGCGACGCCCGAGACCGTGCGGGCCTCTACCACTCGGCCAGCGGCGTGGAGCGCGACGACAGGATCGTCCGTTCGCCGGACCCCGCCGAGGCCATTCTTGAGCGGTCGCGCCACGCCGATCTCGTGGTGATGGGCACGCACGGGCGGCGCGGCGTAGTCCGGATCGCCGTCGGGAGCACGACAGAGCGGGTCGTTCGTGGGGCTGACTGCCCGGTGCTGGCGGTCGGCATCGACGCCGAGCGGTCGGTCCCGGCGACCGTCGACCGCGTGCTGGTCCCCGTCGACTTCTCGGCCTCGAGCGCGTCTGCCCTGGCCGTCGCCGATGCGCTCGCGGCGCTCTACGACGCGACGGTCGACGTCGTCCACGCCGTCTACGTCCCCGACATCCCAGGCGTGTACGGGATCGGGCTCCAGTTTCCCGGCACCTACCCGGATGTCGTTTCGAGCGCCGGTCGCGCCCTGCGTGGCTTGGTCCAGCAGCACGTCGAGGACGGCCGCGTCGGCGAGATCGTGACGCGCGTGGGGCCACCTGTCCCGACCATCCTCGAGGAAGCCGAGCGGCTCGGGTCGGGGCTGATGGTCACGCCGACGCATGGCCGGACCGGTCTCGCGCGCCTGGCCACGGGGAGCGTGGCCGAGGCCGTCCTCCGCCGCGCGCCCTGTCCCGTGCTCTCGCTCCCCTCGTTCGGTCGGATCCCGCTCGCGCCCGACCTCGAGGTCGAGCGTCCCGTCGCCCGGCCCAGCCTGGAGCTGGCCGACGTCCTCGCCAACCACGACGTCTAGAGCCATGTCCTTGTCCTCCCCTCCCGAAGGCCCCCGGGCCGTCACCGACGCCGACTTCCCCGCCGACGGACCCGTCCACGATCAACTCGCGGCGATGCTACTGTGGGCCGTCCACGCCCCGAGCGTCCTCAACACCCAGCCGTGGCGGTTCCGCGTCGTCGGTGGGAGCGACCCGCGCGTCGAGGTCTCCGTGGACCGCGCCCGGGTCTTGCAGACCGTGGACCCGGACGGTCGCGAGGCCGTGATCTCGTGCGGCGCGGCACTGTTCACGCTGCGGCTGGCCGCGCGCCACTACGATTACGCCGACCGCGTCGAGTACGCCGGTTCCGGGATCGGCCTCGAGGACGGCCTGGTAGCAACGTTCCGGCTGGCGGGGCCGGCTCCCGCGACGCGCCACGAGGAGGCCCTCTTCCGTGCCATCAAGCTTCGCCACACCAACCGCGACCCGTTCGCCGACCTCGGCGTGCCCCTCGGCCTCCTCGCTCGCCTCGTTTCACCTCTTGATCATCGAGTCAGACCACGCCGGCGCGGGCGCGCGAAGCCGCCGCCGAGACAACTTGACACGTCTCGTCCTCGAGGTCGTTGGCTCGTCCTCGAGGTCGCGTCTACCCTCGAGGGCGGGGC
>NZ_JBARYR010000738.1:0-10112 GCF_049648075.1 Rubrivirga sp.
CCCTCGAGGTCGGTTACGAACGCGGCGCGGACCTCGTCGGGGCTGTCCGGCGCTCCGGTCGAGAGCGCCCGCATCAGGGAGCGAGCCCGCTGGGTGTCGGCGGTCCACTGGCCGGCCTCGAGGTCGGACCGCTTCTCGTCGGCGCGGAGCTCCTTGATCCCCTTGTAGTACGTGCGGACGTTCTGGTGGCTCAGGCCCTCGACGGGCATCCCGAGGGCGTCCCCCAGGGCGCTGCCGATGATGGTGCCGACGAGGCGGTCGCGGAACGGAGCGGGCATGGTGCGGGAGCCGGCGTGGGCCGGGATGGGAGGGGCGGTCGCCGTGCTATCCTCCGGGCCTCCCCCCCGTTCCCGTGACCTGGCTTGCCGGCACCTGGGCCGTCGTCGCGAACGACGCCCGTCTCGAACTCCGAACGCGCGTCGCTCTCAGCGGGCTGGGGCTGTTCGTCGCGGCATCGCTCGTCCTGGTCCGCGTCGCTCTCTTAAGGGCGGCGCCCACGGTCGCCGTTGCGTCGGCGCTGTTGTGGATCGTGGTCGTGTTCGCGGCGGCCGTCGGTTTGGGCCGCGCGTTCGTGGCCGAGGAGGAGCGCGGAACGTCCCTCCTTCTCCAGCTTCACCTGCGTCCGAGCCAGGTCTACGCCGGTAAGCTCGCGTTCAACGCGGGCCTGATGCTGGCCGTCGTCGCGCTGGCCGCGATCGGGTTTCGGATTCTAGTCCCGGTTCCCCTTGGCGCACCCGCGGTGCTGATCGTCGCGCTGGTCCTGGGAGCGGTCGGGATCGCAGGAGCCACGACGCTTCTCTCGGCACTGGTCGCGCGGGCACGGGCCGCCGGTCCTCTCCTACCCGTCCTGGCGTTCCCGGTCTTGGTCCCCATCCTGATTCCAGCCGTCGCGCTCACCGAGCTGGCCTCCGGGTCTCCCGCTGGCGCCTGGTCCGCCGCCCACGACGACGTTGTGCTGATGGCGTCGTACGCGGGGCTCTTGATCTCGGCCTCGTTCGTCCTGTTCGAGTTCGTCTGGCGGGACTGACGACGCCCGAGATGAGCTCGGCTGGTGCGACCTCGAGGACGAACGCGACCTCGAGGACGAGGAACCACCCCCTGTCCCCCTCCTCATGTGAGGAGGGGGGACTCGACCTGGCGGCTCGGGAGCTTGCGTGGGAGGCCGGAACTATTCCGCGCCCTCGAGGCCGCGCCTGACCATTCCCCATTCCCCATCCCACGCCTTTTCACGGTCGGGCGGGCGCGTCGTCCGCATCATCGTCGTTGACCCTGTGATGATGGACCGCGACCTCGCCCTTCCCCGCTACGGCCTGCTCTACCGCCTGTTCGGCGTCGTCGCCGCCGTCTGGCTGACGGTCTCCCTGGTCTTCGCCGTCTTGGGTCCCGTCTCGCAGCTTCCGATCTTGGAGCAGACGGCTCGGAACCTGTATTTCCACGTGCCGATGTGGTTCGTGCTGTACCTCGGCGCCGTCGTCGGGGCGTGGCACGCGGGCCGCTACCTCGCGACCGGGCGCACGGTCCACGACGTCCGGTCCGAGGCGGCCTGGATGATCTCGACCGTCGCCGGCGTGGTCGCGTTGGTGACCGGCGTGGTGTGGGCGAGGTTCACGTGGTACCAGGGCACCGGCTTGTGGTGGAGCCCCGAGCCCCGCCAGAACATGGTCGCCGTCCAACTCCTGATCTCGGGCGCCTACTTCGTCCTGCGCGGCTCTATCGACCGGCCCCGATCGCGGGCGCGCCTTTCCGCTGTCTACGCCCTCTTCGCGACCGCGACGCTCCCCTTCCTGACCTACGTGTTGCCGCGCCGCATGGCGAGCCTACACCCCGGCGCCGAGGGCAACCCGGCGTTCAGCGACATGGACATCGCGGCCGATATGCAGTGGATCTTCTACTCGTGCGCGGTCGGCTTCATCATGCTCGGCTGGTGGCTCTACACGCAGCGCGTCCGCTCGAACGTCGCCGAGCTCCGCGTCGAGGCCGGACGCATCGGGACCCAGGCCCCTTCCGTCGTCGTCACGTAGATGCTCCAGCCCGCCGACACCACGATCGCCGTCCTCGATGCCGACGCCACCCGGGCGACGACCGAGCAGCCTGCCGAAGGCATCGAGCGCGTGATGCTGGCCGACGACAAGCTCCCGGTCGTCTTGGCCGTCGTGCTCGTGATCTGGGCTGGTATTTTACTGTTGCTGATCCGCACCGACCGCCGCTTGGCGCGCCTCGAGCGCGACCTCGACGCGACCCGCTAACCCTCCACCGCCATGCGTCCTACGACCCTTCTCGGCATCGCCTTTGTCGGCATCTTCGGCTTCCTGGTCGTCACCAGCTTCGGTGAGCAAGTCGCCGGGTGGGAGACCTTCGAGGACGCGACCGTGAGCGGCCGGAAGGCGCACGTTGTCGGGACCTGGGTCCGCGACGCGCCCTCGAGCTACGACCCGTCCCGCAACGTGTTCACGTTTACCATGGCCGATACGGCCGGGACGGTGCGGCCCGTGATGTACTCGAACCCGAAGCCAGCCAACTTCGAGGACGCCGAGCGCGTCGTGGTCCAGGGCCAGATGGCCGCCGATGGCTCCGCGTTCCAAGCCGAGCACATCCTGGTCAAGTGCCCGTCGAAGTACAACGACGGCCGCGAGTTCGAGGACGCACAGCCCGGGATGCCAGTCACGACGACCTCGAGCGCGGCAACGGGGTACGACCAGTGAGCAAGCTGGGATGGATCGGCGTGGGGCTCGCGGTCATCGCAGTCGGTGCCATCGCGAGCGACCGGATCGGGTCGAGGCCGGAGACGCCTACCGGTGGGCCGATCGCGCCCTGTGGCCCTCACCCCAACTGCGCCCGCGGCGCCATCGACCTCGAGGCCGAGCCGGAGACCGTCCTCGAGGCCGCGCGGCAAGCGCTCCTCGAGGTCGACGCCAGCGACGTCGTAGCGACCGACGCGGGCTGGACCGCGACGTCCGTCATCGGCCCGTTCACGGACGACCTCGAGGTCGCCGTCGAGGCCGACGGAACGGGGTCCACACTGTGGGTGCGGAGCGCGTCGCGGTCCGGGCGCAGCGACCTGGGCGTCAACGCCCGCCGCGTCGATCACGTCCTCGAGGCCGTCCGGCGGATCGCGGCCGAGTCGGCGTAGCGACCAGCGCTCCATAGACGTCGAGACGTGTCGGTCGTCCTCGAGGACGCCGGGCTGAGGCACGTTGCGCCCGATCACGGAGCGCCGGCCTCGAGGTCGAACCTGGCGCGTGAGGCCCCAGGCCCGATGCCTTAGAGGTACAGAACGGTCGCGACGAAGAAGAAGATCATCAGGCCCAGGATGTCGTTCGAGACCGTGATGAACGGCCCCATCGCGAGCGCCGGGTCGATGCCGACGCGGTTCAGCGCGAGGGGCACCGTCGCTCCGACCAACGTCGACAGGACGATCACGATCATCAGCGCCAACGCCGCCGTCAGGGCCAGCCGGACCGTGTCGTCGCCGAAACCCGAGACGACGACGATGATCGCGAGCGCGACGGCCAGCACCACACCGTTGATCAACGCCACGACGAGCTCTTTCCCGATTCGCCGGAGCAGGTCGCTCCGCCACAAGTCGCCCGACGCCAAACCCTGTACCGCGATTGCCGACGACTGGATACCGGCGTTCCCCGCCATCGCCATCACGATCGGGATGAACAGCGCCAGGACGGGCGCGACCGTCAGCGCGTCCTCGAAGCCGACGATCACCAAGCCCGACACGTACGCGCCGATCAGACCGAGCAGCAGCCACACCAGCCGGCCCCTCGAGACGGCGAACACGCTCGAGGACAGCTCCTCCTCGCCCGTGATTCCGACCGCGCGCTGCAAGTCCTCCTCGGCCTCCTCGCGGATCACGTCCACGACATCGTCAATCGTGATCCGGCCGAGCAAGCGGCCACCCGCCGAGACGACCGGGAGCGCGACCAGGTCGTATCGCTCCATGATCCGCGCCACGTCCTCCTGATCGAGGTCGGGCTCGACGGAGACGACGTCTCGTTCCGCGATATCGGCGACCAACGTTTGCGCCGACGTCAGCAGCAACCGCTTGAGCGGGACGACGCCCTTTAGCCGTCCCTCGTTGTCGGTCGCGTACACGACGTAGACCGGGTCGACGGCCTCGGCGTTCGCCCGAACGGCTTCGGTCGCCTCTGAGACGGTCGACTCGAGAACGACCGCGACGACCTCGGTGGCCATGAGGCCGCCCGCCGTGTCCTCGCCATAGCTCAGGAGCGCCTCGACATCGTCCGCGTCCTCGAGTTGGACCAGGACATCATCGGCCTGCGTGATGTCGACATCGGCGAGGACGTCCGCCTGGTCGTCAGTCGCCAACGGGTCGATGAGCGTGACCAGCTCCGCCGTGGAAAGTCCTTCGAGCAGGTCGATCCGCTCGGCGCTCTCGAGCTCCGGCAGCGCCCGGCTCGTCGCGTCGTTCGGGAGCCACCGGAAGAGCGTGTGCGCCAGGTCCGGCGGCAGGTGCTGCAAGAGCGACGCCAGGTCCGCCGGTCGCAGATCGGCTGCCAGGTTGAGCACGTGGCCCCGGTGCCCGGCCTCGACGAGCTCCGCGACGGCCTCGAGGAGGTCGTCGTCGACGACGGTGAGCGTGTCGGCGGCGTCGGTCACGAGCTAGGCAAGGTGGTGGGCGAGCCGCACAAAGTCGTGCGGGGACACCGCTTCAGGGCGCAGCGTCGCGGCCCACTCTGGGAGATCGACGCCGGCCTCACGCGCCAACGGTCCCAGACTGTTGCGGAGCATCTTCCGACGCTGTCCGAACGCCGCTCGCACGACGCGTTGGAGAGACTTCCAGGAGATGTCTGGCAATTCCACGCCTGCGAAATCGAGGGCGACCACGGCGCTCTCGACCGACGGCATCGGCCGGAAGCACTCTCGAGACACGTCGAACAGCTTCTCCGTGCGGGCGAAGAGCGAGAAGTACACCGACAACGTCCCGTACGTCTTGCTCCCCGGAGGCGCCACCAACCGGTCGGCGACCTCGAGTTGGACCATCACAACCGCCCGGCCGATGTGCGCGCGGGCGTCCAAGAGCGCGAAGAGGATCGGGGACGTGATGTAGTACGGCAGGTTGCCGACCACCTGCAACCGCGCGTCGTCCTCGAGGGCGCAGAGCTCTGCGGCGAGCGCCGGCCAATCGACTTCGAGGACGTCTCTCTCGCGCACGTCGAGGTCTGGGTGCCGCGCCTGGAGGTGCGCGATCGACTCGGGGTCGACCTCGAGGGCGACCATCTCGGGGTAGCGCTGGAGCAGGAGGCCCGTCAGCGCGCCCTCACCCGGCCCGATCTCGACCACGCCCCCGCCCGCCAGAGCCTCCACCGACGCGACGATCTGGCGGATTACGGCGTCGTCGGTGAGGAAGTGCTGGCCGAGACGTTTCTTTGGGCGGACGGCCACGGGCGCAGAGCGGAGGGGAGATCGAGGCTAACGCCGTTGCAGGGGCAAGCGGCTGTGAGGTGCGAGAAGAGGAGACGAGGTGTGCTCGGCCTCGAGGGCGGACCGGCGACCTCGGGGCGGCCAGCCCCCCCCCCCCCTTCGATCTCGCGCAGATTCAGCAAGCCGAGCACCCTCCGTCCTAGTGAGATCAAGCTGTCCCCCTCAAATGAGCAGGGCTGCAAAGTTCTGAACTCACTTCCCTACTCACCGTCATCATTCCCGCGACCACGGAGTGACGGCGCAGCCAACGCGGGAACCCAGAGTAGCGCGCTCGGAGCTGCGTCCGACCTCGAACTCGCGGCTCGGTGCCATCTCCATCCTTAAGACCGCTTGGAGCCGTAGGTATCGTCACTCTGGATCCCAGCGTTCGCGGGGACGACGGCTGGAAGGTGCGCCGGATTAGAACCTAGCGGCCCTGCTGAATCAGGGGGACAGCTTCCGTTCATGAAGCGGAGCGATGGCAACGGAAGCGGGATGTCCGCCGCGACCTCGAGGACGAGCACTGGCCTCGAGGGCGCCTACTCCTTTTGCCCTCTCCGGTACCAGACCAACCCTCCGACTCCCATCGCGCCGATGTAGACGAAGAGCGACGCGATCCACGAGATCAACACGCCCTGCCTCCGGCTTTCCGGCTGGAAGCGCAGCGTCACGATGTGCTCCCCGGCCGGGACCGGGACGCCACGGAGCAGGAAGTTCGTCCGAACGATCGGCGCCGCTTCCTGACCGACGGTGGCCGTCCAGCCCGCCGGGTAGTAGACCTCGCTGAAGACGAGCAATCGAGGACGGTCCGTCTGGACCTGGTAGACGAGCTCGTCGGGCTCGAAGCGCTCGAGGTCGACGGAGACCGCGCCGGAGTCCGGAGCCGCGCCCGTCAGGTCGTCCGGGACGACGCCCTCGATGGGCTCGGGGATGAACGCGACGCGAGCGAGGTCGGTGTCGGAGTTCCGGATCTGCTCGATCGCTTGGTCATCGAGGGCGACCGCGACGGAGTCGACGAAGAAGGCGCGGGGCAACGCCGTCGAGTCGATCGACACCACTAGGCCCGTCTGCTCGTCCTGGAAGACGGGCGTCGTACCGGGCACGGCGCCGGGCAGGACGGTGTACCGCGTCGAGAGCAGGCGCAGCGCGTTCCGGTTCAGGCCCGTCGAGTCGTCGGGCAGCAGCCGGTCGAAGTAGTCCTGAATCAGCGCGAGCTTGGCGCCGTGGTACCCCCCGACCGACTCGTAGAAGTAGGACGGCTTGGCGTTCTGCGACCAGTTGGCGGGAAGGACCCGGAAGTGTCCCGATCCTCCCGCGGCATCGACGCGTGCGATCACGAACCGGTCGGCGTCGGTCGGCTGGATCTGGGCCGTCAGCCTCGAGGACCGCTGCAGCGACGGACTGTCGTCGTTGTAGTACCGGCGGTCGACGCCCCACAAGTCGAACGTGACCAAGATCGCCAAGCCGCCCAAGACGACCCACGCAGGCGTGTCCTTCCACAGCCGCGCCGCCAGCAGCGCGAGGCCCAGGCCCAGGATGAGGAGCGACCGGAGCGCGTCGGACGCGAACATCGACGCCCGTTCGTCGGTGACGTCCTCGAGGTAGCGAGCCGTCGCTTGACGGACCTGGGGGTCGGCCGGCGAGATCCCGTTCTGTTGCGCGATGGCCTGTGCGACCTGGGCTCCCTCGTTCGGCTTCTCGAACGTGAGCGGCCCTCCGCCCATCAGCCAGAGCCCACCGATCAGCAGCGTCAGCGCAGCCCCGGTCCCGAGCACGACTCGTCTCTTTCGAGTCTCGGCCTCCTGGGTCACCTCACGACGCTGGATGTAGTACGCGCCCCATCCGGCCAGGAGCGCGAGCAGAAGCGCGACGATCGACAACCACGTTTCGGGCACGCGGAACGCGTTGAAGAGCGGCAGGAGCTCGAACGCCGGTCGGTTGAGGAGGGGGAGGTTCTCGCCCAAGGAGAACAGGACCATCACGACGCTGGCGACCGCGAAGGCGAGCACGGACCGCCTCGTCACACCGATGGCGCCCACGATCGCGAGAAGCATCACGACAGGGCCGACGTAGTGCGGACCAGCGGTAAAGATCTTCTCGCCCCAGTACGTCCCCCCCCCGCCGCCGTAGGCGTTCGCGATCACCAGCGTCAGGAGCTCGCCAAAGCCCTGGCTCCACGCCATCGCGTACTCCCACGCGACGCCTCCGCCAGGCCCGGTGGCACGGATCGTGTACGCCTTGTACTCCGCCTGCGCGATGTACGGATCGGCGACCATCGCCAGGGCGAGAGCCGAGCCGAGAACGAGCAGCCCTGTCGACGCGAGGAAGGTTCGGAGGCGCTCTTCGCGACTCGCCGAGATCCCTTCCGCGATCCACCAGATGCCGGCGGCGATCACGACGTAGTACGTGATCTGGATGTGGCCCGCGCGCAGGTTCACGGCCGCAGCGATGGCGAACAGGAAGACCAGGAGCCCGCTCATCATCTTCCCCGTTTCCGGCGCGCGTCGGACCAACGCGGCGAAGGCGAGCAACAGCCAGGGCGCGTAGCACAGCGCGATAAACTTGGTGTTGTGACCCGCCGTCAAGATGATCGGCAGGTAGGTCGTGAACCCGTACCCGACCGCCCCGATCACGCCCGCGAGCTTCGAGCGCGTGAGCAAGTGGACCAGGAGGTAGGTCCCGATCAGGAGCGAGAGGAAGTGGGCGACGGGCCAGAGCCCCATCGACCGCAACCCGCTCATGAGGGTGTCGACGCCCGGCACGCGCGAGCCGCTCAAGATCATCGTCCCCGGCATCCCTCCGAACACGTTCGGGGACCACTCCGGCCGGACGCCGGTGGCCTCTTGGTACTCCAGCATGGCCTGCGCCGTCGCCCGCCACTCGACCGTGTCCCCACCGACGAGCGTCCGGCCGCCAAGGGTCGTGGACGAGTAAAACCCGACAGAGACGATGATCAGGAAGGCGACGCAAATCGCGTGCTGCACCCACCCCGGCTGCTTCTCCCACAGCGTGGTCTCCCGCGACACCGGTCCGGCCCGGCGGACGCGGCTCCGAGACTTCCACACCTCGTTGCCCTCGAGGGGAGCCGGGCGGTTCGCGGCAGCGCGCCCTTTTGTCGACTTGGCCATGGGTCAGGTAGAGATGGGGAAACGAGCGAGACGGGTGGCTTCTTCGGACCGGAGCCTCGAGGCCGCTTCGGGCAGCAAGTCGCGAGCAGCCAGCCGTGTCAACCGGACGACCTCGACGCCCTGCGGGGCCAAGATCTCGCGCACGTCGACCTCGAGGACGGACTCGCCCGGTGAGCACGCGAAGAGGGTCGGATCGAGGGTCCCCGCGATGTAGACGAACACGGTGTCCCCGACGGCCGTCGTCACGAGCGGCTGAGCAAGCGGGTCACTTCCGAAGGTCGTCGATTGCGCGTCGTACACGACCTCGAGGACGTCGTCGGGAGAGGTGCCGGCGTCCTCGAGGACGGCAGCGGGGACCCGGACCTCGAGGGCGGGCTCCCGGGCGTCGACGAACGCCAACGTCAGGGTGTCGCCGACGGCGCCGGCATCGGCCAGGATGAGGCCGCCGACGGTTTCCGCCGTGCTGGTCTCGAAGTCGCAGTCGCCGAACACGCAGCCGCCCAGAGCGAACCCGAGACAGAAGAGACGGACGGCGGATCGGAGCACGCCCGCGAAGATAGATCCGCCACGTTCACCCGCTAGTACCCAGGCGTTACCCCACCGCCGGAACGTCCTCGACGGCGCCGTAGGCCGAGAGCTCGGCCTCGATGACGGCCCGCGTCTGCTTCATCAGGGCGACCGAATCCGCCCGTCCGAGGCGGCTCGTCTCGAGCGGCTCCCCGATAACGACCCGCGTCCGCCCAGGCCGTGCCGACGCCGTGTGCTTCGACAACACGCCCGCGTTGCCGATCAGCGTCACGGGGATGACCGGCACACCGGCCTCGATGGCGAGCACGAACGGACCCCGCATGAACGGCTGCAGGCCGTGCCTGTGGCTCCTCCCCCCTTCGGCAAACAGCAGGACCGAGTCGCCACCCTGGATCCGCTCGGCCGCTCGGCGCAAGTCTTTGACCGCCTGGCGCGGGTTGTCGCGGCGGATGAACAGGCACGCCGTCTTCTCCAAGACCCACCCGACAAACGGCCACGAGCGGACCTCGTGCCGTGCCATGTACAGGAACGGCCGGCCCAGGGCCACCATCGTAGACATGATGTCGAGCGAATTGGTGTGGTTCGAGACGAATACGACGGGTCCGTCGGGGACGGCAGCGCGGTGCTCGACCTCGACGCGGATGCCCGTCGCGCCCAGGATGAACCGGGACCACGGCAGCATCCAGGCCCGGATCGTCCGGGCCGTCGGCCGGAACGCGGAGTGCAGGACCAACAGCGGGCTCATCGTGGCGGTAAAAAACCACGCCCAAAAGATGGTCCACCCGAACCACAGTCGGTGGGCCAGCGAGGGGGTCGGAGCGACCACACGGACGGTAGGATCGGGCGCCAGGGTCACGTCGGGAAGCTAGACCCCCGACCGTGCCGCGACCCGGGCCATCTGTACCAGAGCCGTCGAGGACGCCAGCCCCGAGACGCGGGGAGGGTCGGGGAGCCCGTCGATCACGAGCGGACCCGAGAACCCCGCAGCCACCAGCCCAAGCAGGTGCTCGGCCCACCCGACGT
>NZ_JBARYR010000739.1:0-6055 GCF_049648075.1 Rubrivirga sp.
GTGAGGGGGTACCGGGGGTACGCTTACCTCGAGACGCCGGGCGACGCGACCGACGGCCTGGACAACGACAACGACGGGATCACGGACGAGCGCCGCGACAACGGGGCCGGCGACCGGATCGAGGGCCAGGAGAACATCCGAGGCGCGATGCTCGCCCGGGGCTACAACATGATCGCCTTCGAGGCCGAGTACGGCCCGCTCGAGCAGCGCCCGGCCTTCGTGGCCGGCGTCTGGTGGACGGGCGACGAGGACCTCGACTGGACCGCCGAGTTCTCGGACACGGGCGCCGACGGCGTCTATGCCGACGACATCACGTTTGGCTCGGGCACGCCCGACGCCGGCGAGAACGACGGGATGCCGACCGACGGCGAGCCCAACTTCAACCAGACCGACATCACGGAGTCCGACCAGATCGGGCTGACGGGGTTCAAGCTCAATCGGATCGCGGGCGCGGGCGAGACCGACGGGATCGTCTTTTTCGAGAACGAGCGGAACTGGCCCGAGCGGCTGTACGACCAGTTCTCGAACCCGAACCCCAGCGTCGCCTTCGACCCGACGATCGTCAACAACTACAACGTCGGGTTCCTGTTCGCCTCCGGCCCGTTCACGCTCGACGTGGGCCGAAGAGAGCGGTTTAGCCTGGCGCTGGCGTACGGCTCGAACCTGCTCGACTTGCAGGACAACGTCGAGGTCGTGCAGTCGATCTACGACGCCAACTACCAGTTCGCGACGCCACCGCCCCAGCCAACGGTCCAGGCCTTTGCCGAGGACGGCCGCGTGACGCTGACCTGGGACACACGGGCCGAGCGGTCGATCGACCCGGTCTCGAACCTCAACGACTTCGAGGGCTACCGGATCTACCGCTCGACGGACCCCAACTTCCTCGACCCCCAGGTCATCTTGGACGGCCGCGGGACGGGTCCGATCGGGAATGGCCGGCCGATCGCCCAGTTCGACTTGGACAACGACATCCGAGGGTTCTCGACCATCGCCGTCGCCGGCATCCAGTATTTCTTAGGCGACGACACCGGGATCACGCACCGCTGGACCGACACCGACGTCATCAACGGCCAGACGTACTACTACGCCGTGACGGCGTACGACAGCGGCTCGGACGACTTCAACTTCTACCCGTCCGAGAACGCGATCACGGTCTCGAGGACGCTGCGCGGCGGGACCATCCTGCCGCCCAACGTGGTCCAGGTACGGCCCAACGCCCGCGTGCCCGGCTACGTCGGCGCGTCGGCGAGCGAAGCCGCGCAGGTGTCAGGCACGGGCACGGGCACCGTCGAGGTCGGCGTGTTCAACTCGGACCTGGTGCCGGAGGGCCGCTTCAGGATCGTGTTCGAGGCCGGCACCGACAGCATCCGTGCTCAGTCGTACTCGCTGGTCAACGCCGACACGGGCGAGATCCTGATCGAGGGCGGCACCGAACTCGAGGGCGGAGACACGGGGCCGATCGCGCTCGGGCTCCAGCCGGTCGTGAACACCATCGCCCAGGTCCAGGTCGATCCGGACGCGAGCGGGTTCACGTCGGGCTCGGTCGGCCTGACGCTGCTGGGCTCGTACCAGAACGGGCTGCCGAACAACCTGCGGCGGCCGGGCTACCCCGAGGACGTCGTCATCACGTTCTCGGACACGCCGCAGTCGACCTCGAGGCCGGCCATCGGCCAGCCGGCGACGGAGGCCAAGTTCCGGGTAACGGGCGTGGACTCGGGGTTCGAGTACCCGTTCTTTTTCCGTGACAACAACGGCGACGGGACGCTGAGCGCTCAGGGTGAGTTTATCGACCTGCTGACGCCGGAAACGGAGGGCTCGACGCGGGTCCGCCCGACGTGGCGGATCCAGGTCACCGACGGCCAAGCCGTGCCGACGACGGGCGACGTGTACCGGATGGTGGTCCAGGTGCCGTTCGGTGCCGGTGACACGTTCGAGTTCACGACGACGACGGCGCGCGTCGACCAGACCCGGGCTCAGAGCCAGTTTGAGGAGCAAGAGCCGTACGTGGTCCCGAACCCGTACGTGGCCGCCGCCTCGTTCGAGCCCGAGCGGTTCGCCACGGCGGGTCGTGGACAACGCCGCATCGAGTTCCGCGCCATCCCGGCCAGCGCCACGATCCGCATCTACACCGTCACCGGTGACCTGGTGCAGACGCTCCGGCACGACGGCATGACGACGGGCATGGTGCCGTGGGACCTGCGCTCGAAGGACAACCTCGAGGTCGCACCGGGCCTCTACATCTTCCACGTGGACGCCCCCGACATCGGGGAGTCGACGGGTCGGTTCGCCATCATCAAGTAGCTGTCATGACACGCACGATTCTATTGATGGCGGCCCTGGTCGCCAGCGCTCCGGCCTTCGCCCAGACCAAGACCGGGACCACGTTCGGGCAGTTCTTGCTCATCGAGCCCGACGCGGCCATCGCGGCCCAGGGCAACGTGGGCGCGACGGCCCGCTCGAACGCGATGGCGGCCTACTACAACCCCGGCGCGCTGGGCGCTCAGACGTCCTCGAATGCGGGCTTCTCGCACAGCACGTGGCTGGCGGACATCGACTACAACTACGCCACGGTGGCGCTCAAGATGGGCTCGGCCTCGACGGTGTCGCTGTCGGTGCAGTCGCTGTCGTCGGGCGACATCGACGTTCGCACGACGGACCAGCCGCTGGGGACCGGCGAGCGGTACTCGGTCGAGGACCTGGCCATCGGGATCGGCTTCGGGCGGCAGTTCACGGACCGCTTTTCGGCCGGCGCCCAGGTCAAGTACGTTCAGGAGACGATCTGGCGGAGCTCGGCCCGCACCGTCGCCCTCGATGCCGGCGTCATCTACGAGTTGCCGTTTCGTGCCATCCTGGGCGCCAGCATCTCCAACTTTGGCCTGCCGACGAGCTTCAACGGGACCGACCTGCGGATCCGGTTCGACCAGGACCCCGACACCTTCGGTGACAACGACAACCTGCCCGCCGCCCTCGAGACCGACGAGTACGCGCTTCCGGTCTCGTTCCGGGTCGGCATGAGCGTCCCGGTGCAGATGGGCGACAGCCGCGTTACGCTCGCGGCCGACGCCTACCAGCCGAGCGACAACAGCAACAGCATCAGCGTCGGCGGCGAGTGGACGTACGCGAACCTGATCTCGGCGCGGGCCGGCTACCAAGATCTGTTCCTCGAGGACGGAGAGGGCGGGCTCCGGCTGGGCGGCGGCCTTCAGTACCGCGCGAGCGGGTTCGACATCACGTTCGACTACGCCTGGGGCGACCACGGGCAGCGCCTCGGCTCGACGCAGCGGTTTACGCTGGGGATTGGGTTTTAAGGGGGTGGGGATTGGGGGAGAAAGGCGTCGAGGTCGGTTTCGCGGCCTCGAGGTCGGCCCCAGCTTCAAGTCCTTCCGTTTCGTCCTCGAGGCCGGCCCTCCCCATCGCTCGCTTGCGACCTCGAGGTCGTTCTAATTCCTACCGCTCCCGCGCCCTGACCCGCGTGCTCCGCTCTCTCCTCTTCTCCGCTCTCCTAGCCGGTTCGGCGGTCGCTCAAACCGCGACGCCGATCTTCGACGAGGCCGACGGCAGCTCGTATGCGGCCTCGAGGGGCGCCGCCGTCGGCGACGCGAGCCTCGTCCTCGAGGACGGGCGGCTGCCGGTCGAGAGCGGCGACGCGGCGAGCGGCAGCGACTACGGCGTGCTGACCTACGAGTGGGGCATCGGCTCGTGGTCCGTGCTGGTGGGCGCGCCCGGCTTTGGACCACTCGATCTCGGGGCCGCCGACAGCTTGGTGGTGTTTCTTAACGGCCCAGTGGGCGTGCCCGGCGTCTCCCTCCCGCGGCTCGCCCTCGAGGACGCCGACGGGGACCGCACGGTGGGGCTGAGCCTCGACTTCAGGACACGCGTGGGGTTCAACCGAAACGGGAGCGGGTTCCTGCCTGGCTCGGCGTCCGACGCACGCCTGAGCGTGTCGTACCTCGGGTCGCTCCCGGCCGACCTCGTGCGGCCGGGCTACCCGGAGTCCCTGCGCATCACGTTCGCCGACACCGCCGTCACGATCTCGAGGGCGTCGATCGGCGTGCCGTCCGTGCCCGCCAACTTTAGCGCCGCGACCGAGGGCGGACTCGACCTCGAGTTTCAGTTTCGCGACACGGACGGCGATGGGACGCTGAGCGTCGCCGGTGAGACCGTCACCGTCCTGACGCCCGACCCCGCGACGGGCCGGCTCCGTCCGACCTGGACCCTCGAGGTCACCGGCACGCCGACCTCGAGGCCGGCCGACGGCGATGTCTACCGACTGGCCGTCTTCAACAGCGGCATCGACGACGACCCCGCGACGTGGCAACGCCGCGCCATCGCCATCGACGACTTCGGTCCGCTGGGCGACGTGGACGCGTCCCGCATCGCGGGCGTCGTCGTCTTCGAGGGCGACGCCCCGACCTCGGCGCGGACGGTCTGGGTCGACGCGCTCTCGGCGCTGGCGTACGATGACGATCCCGAGGGGCCTGCCGCGCCGACCTCGATCGTGACGGAAGTAGGCGACGAGACCGTCAAGCTGAGTTGGACGCCGGCGACCGGGGCGAACGGCGTCGTGGTGTACCGGCAGTCGGCGCCGGGCGAGGCGTTCGAGCGGATCACGGACTCGATCGTGCGCCAGTCGACCTACTTCGACCTCGACGCGCCGAACGGGCAGACCGTGCGCTATGTCCTGCGGTCGGCCGTCTTCATGGGGCTCGGCGACCCGCTCTTGGGGCCGGACTCGGCGCCCATCGAGGCCGCCGCCGGAGGCAAGAACGACCCGTACATCGACGCGACAGCGCGGCTAGCGTTCGACTACTTCTGGACCGAGGCCAACCCAGCAAACGGGCTCGTTAAGGACCGGAGCACGCCCGGCTCCGCGTCCTCGATCGCGGCCGTCGGGTTCGGGCTGTCTGCGATTACCGTCGGCATCGACCGGGGGTGGATCACGCGCGAACAGGGCGTCGAGCGGACGCTGGCGACGCTGGAGTTTTTCGCGACGTGCCCTCAGAGCGACGCGTCGAGCGGGACGTGCGGCTACCGCGGCTTCTTCTACCACTTCCTCAACATGCAGACCGGCGAGCGCGCCGGGACGAACGAGCTCTCGACCATCGACACGGCGCTCCTGCTGGGCGGCATCTTGCACACATCGACGTACTACGACGGCGCCGGCGACGAGGCCCGCATCCGAGACCTGGCCGACGCGATCTGGCGACGCGTCGAGTGGGACTGGGCGACGCCGCGCGGCCCGCTGGTGAGTCTGGGCTGGAAGCCCGAGAGCGGCTTTATCCCGTTCGACTACGGCGGCTACAACGAGGCCATGATCCTGTACCTCTTGGGCCTGGGCTCGCCGACGCACGCCCTCGAGGACGCGACCTGGGACGCCTGGACGAGCACGTACCGCTGGCAGACGCACTACGGCCTGTCGTTCGTCGTCTTCCCGCCCTTGTTCGGCCACCAGTACAGCCATGTCTGGTTCGACTTCCGCAACACGCAGGACGACTACATGCGGGACCGTGGGATCACCTACTTCGAGAACAGCCGCCGCGCGACCCTTGCCCAGCGCGCCTATTCGATTGACAACCCGGGCAACTTCCCGAACTACTCCGCCGACGAGTGGGGACTGACAGCGTCCGACGACCCGTTCGGCTACCGAGCCCACGGTGCCCCGCCAGCCCAGAGCGACAACGGGACCATCACGCCGACCGCCGCGGGCGGCTCGTACGCGTTCACGCCCGGCATCTCGCGCGATGCGCTGCGGACGTTCTACGCGCGCTACAGGGGCGGGCTCTGGGGACCGTACGGATTGAAAGACGCCTACAACGTCCGGGAAAACTGGTTCGCGAGCGACTACCTCGGCATCGATCAGGGACCGATCGTGCTGATGATCGAGAACCAACGGACGGGCGCCATCTGGGAGGCATTCATAACGCACCCCGACGTCCGCCGAGGAATGGAGCGCGCCGGCTTCGACCTCTCCCCCGTCGCCGACGAGGAGTCTGCGTCCTCGAGGACGACGCTCGCCCCACCGTCACCCAACCCGTCCGCCGGCTCGGTTCGCGTC
>NZ_JBARYR010000740.1:0-2826 GCF_049648075.1 Rubrivirga sp.
CGCCCGCCCGGCGGTCGCCCTCGCGCAAGGCGTCGAGGTCCAGCCGGACCGGACGGTGACCGTCTTCGCCGGCCAGGACACCGCCGCCACGGCCCGCCTGCGCGAGTACCTCGCGGGCATCCAGCCCTCGAGCCCGTCCATGTTCTTGCTCAAGGACGGAGACCCGGTTTATGCCATCGAGCGCCGTCACATCGAGGGCCGCTCCGCGAGCGCCATCGCGACCGACCTCAAGAACGCGTACGAGACCTACTGCGTCGAGGGCGCAGAGGCCCCCGACGAGCCCGCGCGCCCGGACGGCGCCGCTGCCGCTCCGAACGGCCTGCCGAGCACGTTCCGCTCGATCATGTAGCCGCCCTCGAGGCCGACCGGTTCGGCTTCGTCACGCTTGATTCGACCTCGAGGCCGCCGCGTTCGATGTGGCCTCGAGGTCGTTTTGTTTTTGGCGCCCCGGCCGGTCTGGAATTCCCTCCTCGTCCCCTGGGCTCTTCCGTCTCCGAGGACGAGATTAGCTTTTCGGAACCGACCTCGAGGACGACATGGAACCGCCCGACTGCCCGCATTGCGGCTCCGCCTACGTCTACCCCGACGGCAACAACTGGGTTTGCCCCGAGTGCGCCGCCGAGTGGTCGAAGGACGCCCTCGAGTCTGAACCGGACGCGCCCTCGGCCGAGCACGTCGTGACGGACGCGAACGGGACGCCTCTCGAGGACGGCGACACGGTGACGGTCATCAAGGACCTCAAGGTCAAGGGCACCAAGACCGTGGTCAAGGTCGGGACAAAAGTCAAGAACATCCGGCTGGTCGACGGAGATCACGACATCGACTGCAAGGTGCCGGGCGTCGGCGCGATGGGGCTCAAGTCCGAGTTCGTGCGGAAGGTGTGAGGGACAGAGGGATAGGGGATTAGGGACGTGCTTTCCTGACACCACCTCGAGGTCGGGAGTATCGGACTCGTCCCTCCACCCCGCTTCCCTCACCTACAGCATGACCTCGTCCTCGAAGCAGTAGCCCCAATCTTCGCCGGGCTCGATCGACCTCATGACCGGGTGGCCGGTCTCGTGAAAGTGCTTCGTCGCGTGCTTGTTCGGCGACGAGTCGCAGCAGCCGACGTGCCCGCACTCCATGCACACGCGCAGGTGGACCCAGCGCTCGCCGTGCTCGAGACACTCTTGACAGCCCTGGGCGCTCGGCGTGACGTCGTGGACGTGGTCGAGGTGCGTGCATCCGACCTTGGCATTGGGGTCGAGGTGAACCGTCGAGGTCGTGTCGATCCAGGGAGCGGTTTGGGTCGGCATGGCGGGCAGGGCAGGGGTGGGAGGGGCGCCGGCATCGGAGGTGCGGAACAGGTCGCCGGCGTCGATGAACGACTGGGGCGTGCCGCCGATCAGGACCTCGTCGCCGGCCTCGAGGACGAACGCCCCTTTGGGTTCGCGCGTGACCGAGCCTCGGCGGTCGACCTCGATGACGTGGATCAGGCGCTCGTCGAGCTCGAGGTCGGCGAGAGAGCGTCCCTCGACGAGGGTGTTCTCGCGGACGGTGACGGTGCGCGTGGAAAAACAGTCGTCGTCGAGCTCGCACTCGACGGCGGGCGCCGTCATCAGGTCGGTGTCGAACGCTTGGTAGCTGCCGCGCCGCAGCGTCTCCTCGTGCCTGAGGATCTCGGCCGGGGCCACCTGGTAATGCCGCAACACGTCGTCGAACAGGCCGATGACGGCCTCGAGGTCGGTCGCGATGGCGCGGTCGGCGCCGACCGCGACGAGCTCTTCGGCGTCGTGGACCGTGGGGACGATGGCCACGATCCGCGTCGTGGGCGCGAGCGCACGGGCGACCGAGACGACGCGGTGGGTCATCGCGGGGCTGTCGTCGGGGATCACGAGCAGCTTGGCACGAGACAGGCCGACGGCCTCCAAGATGTGCTGCTTGGCGTAGTCGCCTCGCAAGACGCGCAAGCCGTCGGCCTCGGCCTCACGCGCGCCGTCGGGCGACAGGGTCGTGATGGCGAACGGGACGCCGGAGCCCTCGAGGACGTGGACCAGCCGGCGCGCGGCCGTGCCGTAGCCGGCGACGACGACGTGGTTCTCCAGGTCGGCGAAGTGCTCGGGGTCGGGCTCCGGCATCGTCTCTTGTGCCTTGTCGTCGGTCCGCTGGCGGAGCGTGGCGGCCAAGCGCCCGGCGTAGGGCGCCGTGACCGGCGTCAGCGCCATCGACACGACGGTCGCAGCGATGAACAAGGGGGCGCCGACGTCCTCCATCCCGAGCGGCGCCAGCCCGACCTCGCGGCCGGAGCGCTCCAAGACGAACGAGAACTCACCGACTTGCGCGAGCCACAACGAGGTCGCGGCAGCGGCCGGCACCGCCCGGCCGACAGACCGGATCGCGACGAACGTGGTCAGTCCCTTGATGAGCGTGACGGCGGCGAGCGCGCCCAGAACCAAAAGCCAGTTTTCGGCGACGAAGCTGAGGTCGAGGAGCAGCCCGACGGACACGAAGAAGACGGCCGAGAACAGGATCTGCAAGGGCAGGATCTCACTCAAGGCGTGCTCGGAGAACCGGCTTTGGCTCACCACGAGTCCGGCCAGGAACGCGCCGAGCGAGATCGAGACGCCCGCGAGTCCGACGGCGTAGGCGGTGCCGAAGCAGATCGCGATGACGGTCAGCAGAAAGAGCTCGGGCGAGCACGTCCGCGCGACGTGCTCCAAGACGGGCGGGAGGAGCCGCCGCGCCACGACCAGCACGAACACGATGATGGCCGCCGCCGTGCCGAGCGCCGTCGCGACCTCGAGGCCGCCGACGTCGCCGCCGCCGAGCGCGGGGACGAGCAGCACC
>NZ_JBARYR010000741.1:0-3751 GCF_049648075.1 Rubrivirga sp.
CCCTCGACGACGCCCGGAGCGTCCAGATCGACGGCGTTCTGGAGCGGCGGGTCTTCGTCGACTACGACCCGGCGCGCCTGGCCGCGCTCGGGGTCTCGACGGGCTACCTCATCGGCCAGCTCCAGAACCAGAACCTGGTCGCGGGCAGCGGCGACGTCGCGTCGGGCACCCGGACGCTCGCGCTGCGCACCGACGGCGTGTTCAACTCCGTCGAGGACGTCCGCCAGACCGCGCTCCGGCTCCCGGCCGGCGAGGTCGTCGCGCTCCAGGACCTCGCCGAGGTCCGCGAGGGCTACGCCGAGCCCGGGCGCCAGCGCGTCCGCGTCAACGGCGAGGCCGCCGTCACCGTCGGCGTCTCGATGAAGGCGTCAGGCAAGCTCACCGAGTTCGGGCCCGAGGTGCTGGACGCCGTCGAGGCGACGAAGACCGAGCTCCCGGCCGGCATCGGGTTCGATGTCGTGGTCTACCAGCCACGCGTGGTCGATAGCCTGACCTCGGAGTTCGTGTGGAGCCTGGTACAGGCCGTCTTCATCGTGATCGGCGTGCTCCTGCTCTCGCTCGGCGTCCGGACGGGGCTCGTGGTCGCGGCCTCGATCCCGATCACGATGTTCGCCTCGTTCATCGCCATGCACGCGCTGGGGATCACGATCAACCAAATGTCGCTGACGGCGCTCATCGTCGCGTTGGGGTTGTTGGTCGACAACTCGATCGTCGTCGCCGAGCAGGTGCTGACCGACGTCGAGGGCGGCAAGGACAAGCGGGAGGCGGCCCAGGACGCCGCGGGCGACCTCGCCTTCCCCTTGTTCGTCGCTTCGGCATCGACGGCCGCGGCGCTCCTGCCGACCTACCTCGCGCCGGGCGCGTCGTCGGAGTACGTCGCGGCGCTCTTCGAGGTGCTCGCGATCTCGCTCGCCGTCTCGTGGCTGCTCTCGATGACGCTCATCCCGCTCTTGTGCGTGCTGTTCTTAAAGGTGGACCACGAAGCGACCCACGACCGGACCCCGATCTGGCGCCGGCTGGCCGAGAGGGCCGGGTGGGTCTCGGCGAAGACCCAGACGCGCGTCCCGGCCGACGACCCGGCCGCCCCGTTCGAGACCCCGTTCTACCGGCGCTACCGCGGCGTTCTGCTGGGCATGGTGAGGCGACCGTGGCTCTCGCTCGGCGCCTTCGTGGCGGTGCTCGTGGTGGCCAACGTCCTGTTCGCGACGGCCGTGCCGCAGCAGTTCTTCCCCGAGAAGTCCTACTCCGTCTTCAACGTCGAGCTCACGCTCCCGTGGGGGACCTCGCTCGACGAAACGGACCGGGTCGTGGCCGACCTCGAGCGCTACATGGCCGACAGCCTGATGGCTCCCGTGTCGGAGCCGGCCGAGCGGATGGGGGAGCCGCCGGAGGTCGCCGAGCCGGGCGTGATCAAGTGGGCGGCCTACGTCGGCTCGCCGCCGCCGCGCTACACGCTCGCGTTCGCGCCCGAGGCCCCCAACCTCAACTACGCCTACCTCCTGGTGACGGCGTCGTCGCCCGACGCCCACCAGCGCCTCTTCGAGCGGGTCGGCGCCTACATGGCGCGTGCGCACCCGGAGGTGACCACGCGTCCGAACAGGCTCCAGAACGGGCCCCCGATCACCTACCCGGTCGAGATCCGCATCTCCGGCGACGACCCGGCCCGGCTGCAGGGCGTGGCGGGGGACGTGCGCGACCGGCTCCGTGAGGTCCCCGGTTTGGAGAACGTCGGGACCGACTGGGGACCCAGGCAGGCCGCGCTCGACGTCGAGGTCGACCACCGGGCCGCCCGCAGGGCCGGCCTGGCGACGTCCGACGTCACGCTGTCGCTCCAGACCGCGCTCGACGGCGTCCCGCTCACGGCGCTCCAGCAGGGAGACCAGCTCGTCCCCGTGGTGCTCCGCTCGACGGACGCCCTGGCCGGGGCCGAGGCGCTCGACCGGCTCGAGCTCTACAGCGAGCAGGCCCGGCAGTCCGTCCCGTTCGGCCAGGTCGCCCAGGCCCGCGTCGTCTACGAGCCCGGCAACATCGAGCGCTACGACGGCCGGCGCACCGTGACGGTCCAGGCCGACATCGCGCCCACGGCGGGGCCGTTCGTGACGCCGTTCTCGGTCCAGGCCGACCTCCAGGACTACCTCGACGAGGCGTCGGCCTCGTGGCCGGCCGGCGTCAGCTACGCCTACGGGGGCACCGTCGAGGAGAGCGCCGAGTCCCAGGGCGCGATCAATTCCCGGGGCCCGCTGGCGGGGATCGTGATCGTGCTCCTGCTCGTGATCATGTTCAACGCGCTCCGGCCCCCGCTCGTAGTCCTGCTGACCCTGCCGTTCGCGTTCGTCGGGACCGTGCTCGGGATGCTCGTCTCGGGCTACGCGTTCGGGTTCATGCCCCTCTTGGGCACCATCGCGCTCGTCGGCATCATCCTCAACAACGCCGTCGTGCTCTTGGACCGCGTCGGGTCGGAGGAGCGGCGGGGGCTGCCGCCGGAGCAGGCCCTGCTCCACGCCGCCCAGCAGCGGTTTCGCCCCATCCTCTTGACGGCGGCGACGACGGCGGGGGGGCTCATCCCGCTCTGGATCGCCGGGAGCCCGCTCTTCGCTCCGATGGCGGTCGCATTGCTCTTCGGCCTCGTCGTGTCGTCGGCGCTCACGCCCGGGCTCGTCCCGGTCCTGCACACCCTGGTCTACCGCCTCGACTTCTCGGGCGTCGACTACGACCCCGACCCCGAGCTGCGCCCTCAGACCGACGCCGTGGTCGAGGAAGAGACGGTGGGCGAGGGCTACGACGAGGCGGGGGTCCCTGTCGGAAACGTCCCCGAGGTCGGTCACGCGCCCAAGGCCGACCGGCCGCACGACGGCCAGGGGGGCGAGGGCAGCGATACTGGGGGCGTCTCCGGGGGTGACGGGGTCCCAGAGAGTGTACCCCGGCCACCGGCCTGACCGGGGGCCGCGCCCGGAAGCGAGGGCGCCCCACGTGTGGCGGAGCCCTCGACCGCCCCAGACGGGCACGTGAGTCGACCGCGGGGGGGCCGGCTCGGCGGTCCGCCAGACCCCCGCTACGGGCGCAGTGCCCGGAGCATGAAGCCGACGACGTGTTCGACACGGCCCTCCATCATCTCCGCCCACTCGGACTCGTCCACGCCCAACAGGGCGTGGTGGATGTAGGGGACCGAGTGGGGCGAGATGGCCAGGGCGTTGAGGTCGATGACGAAGTCTCGCGCCCGCGTCGGGCGGATCTCTCCGGCCTCCGCGGCGGCGTCGAGGCGGCCTTGAAGCGCCTCGAGGTCGGGCGTCGTGAACGTCTTGATGGCCTGGACCCGCCGCTCGGGGTCGTGATGCATCTCGGACTGGATGTAGCCGCCCAGCGTCGGCCGAGCGGTGAGGGCCTCGAGCTCCTGCCTCGCCATGGTTCGGATCAGCTCCTCGATGCCGACGTCGGCGTCGAGCGCCCCCGACACGCGCTCGAACCACTGCCGCGCGGCCCACTCGAACACCCTGTCCGCCAGCCGCTCCTTCGTCCGGAAGTAGTAGTGGAGCACGGACTTGCTGACGCCGGCCGCGTCCGCGATCTGCTGCGTCCGCGCGCCGGCCGTCCCGCGCTGGAGGAACACGTCGAGGGCGGCGTCGAGGACCCGCTGCTCTGTTGGGTCGACTTCGGCGGCGTTGGACATCCGGGGAGTGGTGGCGGTCGAGGGGAGATCACTCCACCATACGCCCGTTCCAGCACCGGGCTCCCAGCGGCGCCGGCTCGGCGC
>NZ_JBARYR010000742.1:0-4908 GCF_049648075.1 Rubrivirga sp.
GGGCCTCGTCGACGAGCGTGTCGACGTCGGCGGCGGTGCGGAGCTCACGGACGCCCAGGCGGGTCAGCTCCTCTCTCATGGGGGCGACGAGGTGTTCGGGGTACGGCATGGGAAATGGGAGTGTTGAACTGCGGTGACGAGTCGTGTTACGGCCGAGCTTACGGACTGGATGTGTCGTTTGGCACGTCAACCCGACCTCGAGGGCGCGAGCTCCTGTTCGGAACGCGCCGCGCGGAGATTTAACGCATCGAGGCCGGCGACCGATACCGACCGGACACAGCTCCCAAACGTGCTCCACAGGGGCCTAGTCTTTCATTTACAGCGACTGCACTTCGGGGATTCCCCGATGCCCTGTTTCGAGGCTAGATTCTGCGCTTCCCCACCACACCGTTTGTTCCCTCTATGGCATTGATCCTTCGTAGCGCAGCGATTCTTCTCGTGGCCCTTGCGACCACGGCGAGCGCCCCCATCGCGAGCGCACAGGCGACCACCTCGGCCCCGACCGCCTCCCCAGCGTCTGACTCTGACGCCGCGGAGACGGCCCTCCGACGCCGCCCTGTCCGCCGAGCCAACGCACGCCCCGCGTTCCGCTCCCGCCCTGCCCGCCGCACCAGCTCAGGACGCGACACCCTCACGGTCGACTTTGTCCCGGTGTCCACGCGCATGTCTCGTCTCGAGGCCCTCGCTGCACGGACGGCTCGTTTGGACGCGTCCCTTCGCGAGGACGCGCCACGCTGGATTGGCATCCCGTATCGCTGGGGTGGCACCACACGTCGCGGGATCGACTGCTCGGCGTTCGTTCGCCAATACGTCCGCGACAACCTAGGCATCGCCCTTCCCCGCACGACGGCCGACCAGCGCTACGAAGGAATCGCCATCGGACGAGATGAGCTCCGAGCTGGCGATTTGGTGTTCTTCCGGCGCCGCGGCGTCCGCCACGTCGGCGTGTACCTCTCGGACGGCGAGTTTATCCACGCGTCCTCGAGTCGCGGCGTGACCATCTCGACGGTCGAGTCAGGCTACTGGGACCGCCACTACTGGATGTCTCGCCGAATCATCCCTGCCCCGCCGGCCGGCGACCTCCCGACGCCGCGCTCGATCGTACGTCGAGACTCGACCGGCGCCCGCGGCTAGGCCCTCCGACCGACCGGAGTTATCTTCGGGTCTCTCGATATCGCATCCCGGCCCCCGGTCGGGATGCGCTTTTTTTCCGGCCTCCGTGCCTCGCCCGGACCTCATCCGACTCCTATGAGCTCCACCGTCTACCTCACCGAAGAAGGGCTCCAGAAGCTCAAAGCCGATTTGTATCACGCCCGCACGGTCGAACGGCCCAAGATCTCCCAAGAGATTGCCGAGGCTCGTGCCCAAGGCGATCTCTCGGAGAACGCCGAGTACGACGCGGCAAAAGAGGCCCAAGGGCTCCTGGAGGCCCGGATCGCTCAGATGGAGAACACCATCGCGAGCGCCCGCGTGGTCAACGAGGACGAGGTCGACGCGTCGAAGGCGCGCATCCTGTCCAACGTCCGCGTGATGAACAAGAAGGCCAAGCGGGAGGCGACCTACACCCTGGTCGCAGCCCAAGAGGCCGATCTCAAGCAGAACCGGATCTCGGTCGAGAGCCCGATTGGCAAGGCCTTGCTTGGGACCGAAGTCGGAGAGGTCGTATCGGTCAAGGTGCCGGCCGGCGCCGTCCAGTTCGAGATTCTCGAGATCACGCGCTAGCGTGGCCCGCCGAACCCGTCGGCGGAGTCGGCTGTGGTCCGTCCTTCGGGTCCTCGTCGGCATCGTTGGCGGGTACCTCGTCGCCTGCACGGTGCTCCTGGTCGCGTACCGCTGGGTGGAGCCGCCCGCCACGACGGTCCAGCTCCAGCGCTACATCGAGGCCGCCGTGTCCGGTGACGCCTACGACCAGTCGTACCGACCGGTCTCGGTGAGCGGCCAGGACGACGACATCCGGCACGCGGTCGTGGCGAGCGAGGACGCGCGGTTCTACACCCACAACGGGTTCGACGCCGTCGAGCTGCGCCGCGCTCGAGACGAGGCGCTGGCGGGCGGCCGCGTCCGAGGGGCGTCGACCTTGACGCAACAGCTGGTCAAGAACCTGTTTCTGACCACGCACCGGTCGGTCGTACGCAAGGCCTTCGAGGTCCCGCTCACGTTCCTCGCCGAGTGGATCCTGCCGAAGGACCGGCTGCTCACGCTCTACCTCAACGTGGCCGAGTGGGGGCCGGGCATCTTCGGCATCGAGGCCGCGGCCAACCACCACTACGGCACGACCGCCGGCTCGCTCTCGCGCGACCAGGCGGCACGACTGACCGCGATCCTCCCGGCTCCGCTGGTTCGCCGACCTCAGGAACAGAACCGCACGTCCGACCGCATCCAGCGACGGATGCGCGAGATGGGCTGGTAGGGATGAGGGCTGGAGTTCGGGTCGAGTCCCGTGAGATCGTTGCCTCGGCCGCCCTCGAGGCCGCCCGACGCCACGCCCTCGAGGACGACCCGTTCATCGAGCCCTACGAGGAAGGCGACCTCGAGGGCGAAGGCGCCACACCAAAGACGACGGAACTTGTCTGACCTCGAGGTCGCACCCGGCAATCCCCAATCCCCAATCCCCAATCCTATGACCGTCGACCTCCGCTCCGACACCGTGACCCGGCCGACGCCCGCCATGCGCCGAGCGATGGCCGATGCCGAGGTCGGGGACGACGTGTTCGGAGAGGACCCGACGGTCCAGCGGCTCGAAGCGAGGGTCGCCGAGGTGCTGGGGAAAGAAGCCGGGCTGTTCGTGCCGTCCGGCGTGATGGGCAACCAGATCGCGATCCGCATCCACACGCGGTCGGGCGACGAGGCCGTCGTCGCGGAGCGGAGCCACCTCTACCATTACGAAGGCGCCGCGCCCGCCGCGCTGTGGGGCGTCCAGCTGCGGCCCGTCGGGGACCAGAGCGGCGTGATGACCGTCGCCGACCTCGAGGGCGTGGTCCAGGGCGCGCACGACTGGGAGGCCAGGACGTCGCTGTGCTGCCTCGAGAACACGGTCAACAAAGCCGGCGGCGTCGCCGTCGCCCTCGGGGACATCGAGCCGGTCGCAGAGGCCGCTCGGGGGCGTGGGCTGGCGCTGCACCTCGATGGCGCGAGGTTGTGGAACGCGGCCGTCGCCCTCGAGGTCGAGCCCGCCGCCCTCTCCGGGCCGTTCGACACGGTGAACGTGTGTTTATCGAAGGGACTGGGCGCACCAGTCGGGTCCGTGCTGGCCGGCTCCGTCGAGATGATCCGCGAGGGTCGGCGTGCGCGGAAGCTGCTCGGCGGCGGGATGCGGCAGTCGGGCGTGCTGGCGGCCGCGGCACTCGTCGCCCTCGACGACTTTCAGCGCGATGACCACGCGATGCTCCGCGCGGACCACGATCGCGCCCGCCGGCTCGCCCACACTGTTGACGAGCAGCCCGGCCTCGAGGTCGTCCGCACGCCGGACACGAACATCGTCTTGTTCGACACGCATGCCGGACCCGCCCTCGAGGTCGTGGAGCGGTTGGCAGGAGTGGGGATTCTGGTCGTCCCGTTTGGGCCGTCGACCGTGAGGGCCACGTTCCACCGCGACGTGGACGACGACGGCCTCGAAGTGACGCTTCAAGCCATGGCAAACCTTTCCACGTAAGTGGAATGCACTAAGGGATTCTCCCGATTGCGAAAAGTCTGCCTCGAACCGAGAACAATCGGCTTCACGATGTCTACATTCGCCAGTCTGGGAACGAATTCAGAATGGCAGACTGGGCACAGGTGTACGACGACGATCTCGGCCTCGACGACGCTCGGTCACGAGTGCGGCGGCTCGTCGTGGGGTTTGCGCTCGTCAGCGGCGCGCTGGTGTCGGCGGCCCCGATCGTAACCATTGTCGGTGGCGCCCAGGCCCACATCATGGCCGCGGCATGTGGAGCGCTCCTCACCATTAGCGCCGTGGTCGTGATGGTCCGCCTGGCCCGAGAGCACCGCCGGATTTGGCGCGTCGAGCTGTCCGTGCACCGCGCGGTCGGGCACGACGCCGTCGGGCGTCGACGAGCGCTCCCATGGTCCAGCGTGGACTACGTGGACGTGGCGGCGGACGGGATCGTGATCTCGGGACGTGACGAGGGCGGTCATCGCGCTCGCCTGCTCGCCCCACTTGGGATGCCGGGCTACGTCTCCCTCGCCCACCGCGCCGTCGAGTACGCGGAGGCCCACCGCTGTCCCATCTGGGTCGACGGCCAGCCCGTCCTCGAGGTCGACCTCGCGCTCCTCGACGCGTCGTTGTGCTCGACCGAGACGGCAGCCTGACCTCGGGGCCGAGGACGGACCCATCGCTGTTCGATGCGTAGGACGGGCAGATCTTCTCTGTGCCACCATGCCCGTCCGCCTGCTCGCCTTCGACCTTGATAGGTCGTCCAGACCGAGCGGCTCAAGGCTCGCTCGTACGCTCTCGCCACGGCCGACCTGTGAGGAGCGACAGGGATCGATCGCGTCGAGGACGCCCACAAAGACCTCGCCGGGCTCAGCCGTCAAGAGGTCTCGCAAGGACTGGTCGAGCGGTTCGGGCTGTCGCCTGCGGCGTCGGAGATCGTCCAGCTGGGCGAAGAGTCGTGGCAGGCGTTCGTCCGCGTTCGCCTCGAACACTACCGCGCGGTGGTCGAGGGCGATGAGACCGTCCGCGGCGCGGCGTCTCCCGAGACCGCCGCCTTGGTCCGCCACGCCTGGTCGTTCGCGTGCTCCGTCGCACTCGTCACGACGAGCGACCGCCACACGACGACGCGCGTCCTCGATGCGCTCGATCTGGCCGACGCGTTCGACGTCACGGTCACGGCCAGCGACGTTGAGCGGACGAAGCCGGACCCCGAGTACCTCCGCGCCCTCGATGCGCTCGGCGTCGAGGCCGAGGAG
>NZ_JBARYR010000743.1:0-11245 GCF_049648075.1 Rubrivirga sp.
CCCTCGAGGTCGGACGACTCAGCCTCCTCGAGGACGAAGACGCCCCACGGGGCGTCTCTACGCAACGTTGGGACACCGAACCCGTCCTCGAGAGCCGAAGGCCGGCGCAGCCAATGCGAACCCCACGTATCCTCCGCCCGTCCCGAATCTCAACGATGACCGACCTCGATCCTGTACCCGCCGCCACGCCCGAGCCCGACCTGGGGGCCTTGACCGAGCAGGTCGCCGAGCAGTCCCGCTTCGTGGCTCCGCTCCTCGAGACCGTCGGCCGCGTCGTCGTGGGCCAGCCGCGGATGGTGGAGCGGTTGCTGATCGGGTTGTTGACCGGCGGTCACGTGCTCCTCGAGGGCGTCCCAGGGCTTGCCAAGACGTTGACCGTCTCGACGCTCGCCGCCGCTGTCGAGGCCCGGTTCCAGCGCATCCAGTTCACGCCGGACCTGCTCCCCGCCGACCTGTTGGGTACGCTCGTCTACAACCAGGCCGAGGGGAACTTCCTGGTCAAGAAGGGGCCCATCTTCGCCAACGTCGTCCTGGCCGACGAGGTCAACCGGGCACCGGCCAAGGTCCAGAGCGCCCTCTTGGAAGCGATGCAGGAACGGCAGGTCACGATCGGGGAGACGACCTACCCGCTGCCCCGGCCGTTCCTAGTCCTGGCCACCCAGAACCCGATCGAGCAGGAGGGGACCTACCCGCTGCCCGAGGCCCAGGTCGACCGGTTCATGCTCAAGACCGTCGTCGGCTACCCGACGCGGGACGAGGAGCTCGAGATCATGCGCCGGATGTCGCACGCGACCGACCTCCCCGAGACCCGACCCGTCGTGACGCCGGCTCAGATCCTGTCCGCGCGCCACGTCGTGGGGCAAGTCTACGTCGACGCCCGCGTCGAGGAGTACGTCGTGGACCTGGTCCTGGCAACTCGGGACCCGAAGGCACGAGGCGTGTCCGGCTTGGAGGGCTTGGTCTCGAACGGCGCGAGCCCCCGCGCGTCCATCGCACTCGCTCTCGCCGCCCGCGCCCACGCGTTCTTGCAAGGCCGCGCCTACGTCACCCCCGACGACGTCCGCGCGCTCGCCCTCGACGTGCTCCGCCACCGCGTCGCGGTCACCTACGAGGCCGAGGCCGAAGAGGTCACCTCCGAGGCCATCGTCCGCCGCGTCCTCGAGGCCGTACCCGTTCCGTGAGGGGCGGAGGGACAGGGGACGGAGGGATGGGCGCTCCCCCTCATCTCTTTCCCATCCCTCCATTCCTCGACCCCTCTGCCCATGAGAAAGCCCCAGCCCTTCCGCCGCGAGTCGATCCGCGTCGAGGCCATGGTCACCCGACTCCGCGAGCGTGTCGGCATCGACCTCGAGGTCGGCGGCATCGGGCCGAGCGAGCGTAAGGTGACCACGCGCCACGTCCTGCGGCCGGGGTTGGTGCTGGCCGGCTACACCGAGCACTTCGAGTCAGCGCGCGTTCAGATCCTGGGCAACACCGAGTGCCGCTACCTCGCCTGGCTCGGCGACGGCGCCGCCGACGCGTTCAGCACGCTGCTCTCCTTCGACCCGCCGTGCATCATTCTGACCGCCGGCAACCGGCTCCCCGACGGCCTCGCCGCCCTCGCCGACAACGCCGGCGTCCCGCTCTACCGCACGCCTCGCCCGACGGTCCCCTTCATGGGGATGCTCCGCGATGTCCTGACGGACCACTTCGCCGAGCAACTCACCGTTCACGGCTCGCTCGTCGACGTGTACGGGATCGGGCTCCTGCTCACCGGCGCAGCCGGGATCGGCAAGTCCGAGATGGCGCTCGATCTGGTCGAGCGCGGCCACCGACTGGTCGCGGACGACGTCGTGATGGCGACCCGGACCGGAACGGGCATCCTGATGGGCGCCGGGACCGACCTGGCCGAGCACTTCATGGAGATCCGCGGCCTGGGCATCATCGACGTCAAGGCGATGTTCGGCGTGCGCGCGATCCGGTACCAGAAGCGCATCGAGGTCGTCGTCAAGATCCACCCGTGGGACGAGAACGAGGAGTACACGCGGATCGGGATGGTGACGGAGACCGAGCCGATCCTGGGCGTGGACCTGCCGATCGTCAAGCTCCCGATCACGCCGGGAAAAAACGTGACGGTGATCTGCGAGGTGATCGCGATGAACCACCTGCTCCGCCACTACGGCTACGACCCGGCCGAGGCGTTCACGGAACGGCTGAGGAAGCGGATCGAGTCGAAGGAAGGCCGTGCCGTCGGCCGAGGCGTCGACTGGTTCGAGCGCGACTTCGAGTAGGACCGTCCTCGAGGGCGAGAGTTGTCGCCTCGGGATGACGCCTGAGATCGACCTCGAGACACCGCTTTCGGCGCCCTGAGAGGTGCCCCAGGGAGACGGAAGCGGTGATTGGAATGGAGATAGGGGGAACCCCCGGTGCGCGTGTTGCGGATCGCCCCGAGCTTCATCTATGTTCGGGCTGCCTGCGTTCGCTACCATCACCGGCCGCCCCTGGCCGAGCGAAGGCAGCGGGCGGCTACCGCCGGCCCGGTTGTTGCGGTCTGTCGGAAAACATGACCGCCCTGCCGACCCAGGCCGCCCGAAGCGACACTGCCACCACACCCCCACGCATGGCCGACAACCGCTTCTACTTCTACGACCACGACGCGTGCACCTTCGTCGAGGTCGCTCCAAGTCGGAAAGGGCTCTGGCTGAAAGCGGGGGCTGTGTTGTGCCTCTCCTTGGTGATGAGCGCCGTCGGCGTCGGCGTGCTGTCGAACGTCGTGTCGTCGCCGGCCGAGGTGGCCCAGGCCGAAGAGATCGACGCGCTGCGCGGGCAGCTTTCACAAGCCAACTCCCGGCTGACGTCGTTCTCGGACGAGCTGTCGGAGCTGGCCGAGACGGACCGCGAGATCTACCGGACGGTCTTGAACGCCGAGCCCATCTCCGAGGACGAGTTCCAGATGGGCGTCGGTGGTGCCGAGGACGGACGGTTCGCCCGCTTCTCGACGCCGACCTCGACGCTGCTCTCGGAGACCTCGGAGACGTTCGACCGCTTGGAACGCCAACTCGAGCTCCAGAGCCGCAGCTACCAGGAGATCCGGTCTCTCGCGACGGACCGTGACGCCGTCCTGCGGCAGCAGCCGGCCATCTTGCCGCTCCGCAACGCGCGCTTGACGTCGGGCTTCGGGATGCGGTACCACCCCATCCTGCGCGTCTCTCGGATGCACGCCGGCGTCGACTTTCCGACCCCGGTCGGGACGCCGCTCTACGCGGCCGGCGACGGGCGCATCAGCTTTGTCGGCACGCGTGGAGGCTACGGCAACGTCATCGAGGTCGAGCACCCGCTCGCCGGCAAGATGACCCGCTACGCCCACCTGTCCCGGGTCGCCGACGGCGTCAGCGAGGGCACCCTCGTTCGCCGCGGTCAGACGATCGCGTACAGCGGCAACACGGGGCTCTCGACGGCGCCGCACCTGCACTACGAGGTCCGAAAGCTCGACGAGGCGCAGACGCCGCTCGACCCGGTCGCGACGTTCGTCCCGGACGTCACGCCGGCTCAGTACCGCGAGTTGGTCGAAGCCGCCCGCTCCCAGACGTTGTCGTTCGACTAAATCGGTCGGTTCTCGGTGCCGCCTGACCGGTTCGGCACCCTCCGCGGGAACATCACGGCGTACAACCGTTGCATTCCCCGCCTCGCGGGCCTATCGTGGCCCGCCCGACGACTCGATTCTCCCTCCTTCTCTGAACGCATGTACTGGACGCTCGACCTTGCCGCGACGCTCGAGGACGCACCGTGGCCGGCGACCAAAGACGAGCTCATCGATTACGCTGATCGGACGGGCGCACCGGCCGGGGTGATCCAGAACCTCGAGGACATGGAGGACGACGGGGCTCCGTACGAGAGCATCGAGGAGGTGTGGCCGGACTACCCGACGCACAACGAGGACTTCTACTTCGAGGACGACTAGGACTACGGCCGGCGGATCCCGTCCCCGGCTTCGCGATACGGCCGGGCCGACCTCGAGGTCGCTGCCTATCGACGCGCCATCTGTTAGGAGCGCGCGTGCCGCCCTCGAGGACGGCTACGCGGCGATCGCCCGCCGAGCGTCGGAGCCGAACGTGCGCAGGGCGTCGTCGATGAAGAGGCGCGCGGCCCGAACAGCAGACACAGGCGTTCGATACGACGGGGCCGACGCGTGGAGCGTCAAGGTCGCGTCTCGGATCTCGAACCGGTACCCCTCGACGTGGGGACGGAGCGCGAGGTCGAAGCCTCGATGATGTGCGAGCGGTCGGTGCGAAGTCAAGAGAGTCGGCATCAGGGCGACCTAGATATCGGCCCCGTCAGGCTGCTCCTTTGGCGGATTCTCGATCTCGGTACGAAATGACGCTCCGGTTGGAGATGTTGTCCACGTGGGCGTGACGACGTCGCAGAGTGATCGGGACGCCGTCTCAGTCTGGGACAGCTCTCTCTCCGCTTCTAGCGCGCAGCTGGAGTCCCTGACAGGCGCGCTCGCGCATCGAGGGCGGCGGTCCTGAGTTGACGGAGACCGCGGGCCAACGCCTCAGCTTTCGAGGTGGTGTCGAGGCCGTCGCGCTCGCCCCGCTCGACCTGATAGGCCGCGTGCGCGAGCGCGTCCGCTCCGAGCGTGCCGGCGGCGGCCTTGAGCTTGTGTGCGGTGGCAGAGCGCTGACCAGGATCCGAGAGGAGCTCGGTGAGCGCCTCGTCCGTTCCGAGGTAGGCGTCGAGGATCTCGACGGCCAGCGCGTCGTCGTTGTCGCACAGCGCCCGGAGGTGGAGCGCGACGGACTGGACCGAGGGGACGTCCAACTCGCCGCGTGCACCTTCGAGGACGGGCGCGGCACGCGGCCTCGAGGGCAGGTCCACGGGCGTACCGGCGGTCCGCTCGAGCTCGGCGCGGAGATCGTCGAGGCGGACGGGCTTGGTGAGGTACCCGTCCATCTCCCGTCGGACGACCTCGGCGGTCTCGGCGAGGGCGTTCGCCGTGAGCGCGACGATCCGGGGCTGGCGTTCGGGGGGGAGGGACGCCCGGATCTGACGCGTGGCCTCCTGTCCGTCCATGGTGGGCATCTGGAGGTCCATCAGGACCAGGTCGTAGTCGGCGGCCTCGAGGGCGAGAACGGCCTGGAGTCCGTCTTCGGCGATGTCCGGCTCGATGCCCAGGCGACGTAGGAGCCCGACGCCGACCACGCGGTTGACAGCGTGGTCCTCGACCAGCAGGACGCGCAGAGGCCCGGCCGTACGGGGGGCGGTGGGCGTGTCCGCGTCTGGCACGGCCGACTTGGTCAGGCGTGCGACCACCTCTGCAAAGCGGTCCGAACGGACAGGTTTGGTGACGACGGCGTCGAACAGGCCTGGCGAATGGCTCCGGCTGCCGACCGGCGAGAGCGCCACCATGGGCCGGGCTCCGAGCCCGACACTTCGGCGGAGGTCGCTCGCCACGTCGAGGACGCCGTCGCGGCTCACGTCGAGGGCGGCCAGGTCGTACCGGCCGCCCTCGTCGATCCACTGGCGCGCCGCGTCGGCGTCGGCGACGGCGTGGACCTCAAGGCCGAGGCCCAACGCGAGCGCCACCACGGCTTCGCGGGCACCGTCGTGGTGCTGGACTAGGAGGAGCGTTCCAGCGGGAGATTCGGGGACGGGCGGCGGGGCGAGCTCGTCGACCTCGAGGACGACGGTGAACTCGGAGCCCTTGTCCACGACGCTCTCGACCTCGATCCGGCCACCCATGGCCTCGACGATCCGCTTCGAGATCGCGAGTCCCAAGCCGGTCCCCCCGTAGCGGCGCGTGCTGGACGTGTCGACCTGGGTGAAGGAGTCGAACAGGATCTCGATGTGGTCCGGCGCGATCCCGATTCCGGTGTCCGTAACCCGGATCTCGAGGGTCGCCTTGGACCGCTTGCGGCGCGCCCGGACGTCGAGGGTGACCGTGCCGGCCGGCGTGAACTTGACGGCGTTGGCCATCAGGTTGAGGACCACCTGTCGGAGCCGCGCGCCGTCGGTCAGAACCTCCGCGGGGACGTCGGCCCCGACGCGGCAGACGACCTCGAGGCCCTGCGACATGGCCGTGGAGGCGACCACCGCCGCTGCGTCATCGGCGAGCAGGCGGAGATCGACAGGCTCAGGGATCAGGTCGAGGTGACCGGCCTCGATCTTGGAGAAGTCGAGGACGTCGTTGATGACGCTCAAGAGCGCCTGGCCCGACGCCTGAATGGTGGACAGGGCCTCGCGCTGCTCGTCGGTGAGCGGCGTCATGGCCAGGACGTCGGTCATGCCGATGACGCCGTTCATGGGCGTTCGGATCTCGTGGCTCATCGCAGCCAGGAACTCGGACTTGGCGCGGGCGGCGGCGATGGCTTCTTCTTTCGCGTGCCGGAGCCGCTCGAGGCTCCCGTTCCGCGCGTGCGCCGCCGCGACGCCGATGGTCCCGAACGCGACCAACGTCGCGATAAAGGCAGGTCTGGGAACGCCAGGGGTTTCGACCCAGAAGGCAGCGGCCGAGGCCGCGCCCACGAACAGGACGGCGTAGATCGCCAGCGTCCGAGGGGCCTGGATTCCAGCGGAGCAGCCCATGAACACCAACAAGATGGCAAAGGCCGATGTCGGGGTCAGCCCGTTCACGGCCGCCACGCCGATTTGCCACACCGACGCAAGAATGAACAATCCGTAGACCAGACCGATGGCGTGGTTTCGGACTCGGCGACTGGTGAACGTGAGGACGCCGAGGGCGAGCGCCGCGAGCCCGAGCGACAGACGGGCCGCTCGGGGGTCGACGAGATCGGAGCCTCCGATCTGGTGCGCGACCCCGACGACGACGAACGCGGCTCCTCCGATGAAGAGGAGCGCTCGGTAGATCCAGAGGGGAAGGGAAGACGACTCCGAGGTCACGGGAAGAGGGGCTTTCGACCGGTGCCCGGCGGTTTGGTAACCGGCCAGGCCCGTCCAGGGGGAACAGGGGAGCCATACGTGTAGGGGCAAACGGCGCGCCACGCTCGGAGCCGTCCTCGAAGACACGGGTCCTAAGCCCGTCCCCGGTGCTCGTCCACCGTCCTCGATGGACGGAGAGTCGTCGCGACCTCGAGGCCGGACGTGCGACGGCTCTCCGTCCCCTCCCATGTGAAGAGGAGAGACATCGTCGGCTACCGCGAGGTCGGCCTCGAGGGCGATGGGCGACCGTGTCGGACTCCGCACCGCATCCCGTCCTCGAGGTCGGCTCGTTCCTCGTCCCGGCTTCCCCGTTGGCTGCGCCGACCTGGCGGTTCTCGAGGCCGAGGCCCGGTACCTTCGGGAATGACCGAGACACCCCGACCCCTCGTCCCCTCCGACCTCAAGCGCGGCCGTGACATCGAGCTCACGCTGACCGACTTCGCCGACCGAGGCAAGAGCCTGGCCCGTGTGCCGAGCCCCGACAAAGAGGGACGCGGCTACGTCGTGTTCGTCGCCGGCGCGGTGCCGGGCGACCGCGTTCGGGCACGCGTCCAGAAGCGGAAAAAGGGGTTCGCGGAGGCCCGGCTCTTGGAGGTCTTGGAGCCCAGCGACCTGCGCGTCCAGCCCCGGTGCGAGTACTTCGACGCGTGCGGCGGCTGCAAGTGGCAGCACGTCGGGTACCCGGACCAGCTCGCGATGAAAGCAGAGCAGACGCTCTCGGCCCTGACGCGCGCCGGCCTCGACCTCGAGGGCGCCGACGTCCGGCCGCCGTTGGGCGCCGACGACCGCGACGGCTCGGGCGGGACGTACTTCTACCGCAACAAGATGGAGTTCTCGTTCTCGGCCCAGCGCTGGCTGACCGACTGGGAGATCGCGAGCGGCGAGGAGTTCGACAACGACTTCGCGCTCGGGCTCCACGTCCCGGGCCGGTTCGACAAGGTGCTCGACCTCAAGGCCTGCTACCTCCAGAGCGAGTGGAGCGCGCGGCTCGTCAACCGCGTCCGCGACTTCGTCAAGGGTCAGCAGTGGACGCCGTGGCACACCCGCGAGCACCGCGGCTACCTGCGCATCATGGCCGTCCGCACGTCTGCGCACACGGACGACAAGATGGTCAACCTGGTCACGACCCACCACTTGCCCGAGCGCATCAAGGCGCTAGCGGGGTTCTTGAAAGCGGAGTTCCCCGAGGTGACGACGTTCGTCAATACGATCAACTCGGGCGTGGCGCAGACCGCGTTCGGCGAGGCGGTCCACACCGTCTTCGGGCCGGGCGTGATCCGGGACAAGATGGGCGAGCACACGTTCGAGATCGCCTCCAACGCGTTTTTTCAGACCAACACGGTCCAGGCCGAGCGGCTCTACGCCGTCGCCAAGGAGTTCGCCAACCTCAAGCCGGCCGACGTCGTGTACGACCTGTACTGCGGCGCCGGCACGATCTCGCTGTTCGTGTCCGACGCCGTCGAGCGCGTCGTGGGCGTCGAGCTGGTCGAGGAGGCCGTCCAGAACGCTCGGGCCAGCGCCCGGGCCAACGGCGTGACCAACTGCGAGTTCGTCGCGGGCGACATGCTGGAGCTGTTCCGTCCCGAGCTCATCGAGGAGCACGGCCGCCCCGACGTGTTGATCGTGGACCCGCCGCGCGCGGGGATGCACCCCAAGGTGGTCGGCCAGATCGCGCACCTGCGCCCCGAGCGGATCGTGTACGTGAGCTGCAACCCGCACACTCAGGCCCGTGACCTGGCGATGCTCCAAGAAGCGGCGGCGTACACCATCGAGGCCGTCCAGCCGGTCGACATGTTCCCGCACACGCACCACGTCGAGAGCGTCGTCGGCCTGCGGCTCGCGTAGCCGCCCTCGAGGCCGGCTGCGCGGAGCTACGCCGCAGCGCAGGGCGGACCCGTGTCGTCCTCGAGGCCGGTCCTCACGTGGGCAAGCGAGCCCGCATGTCCGACCTCGAGGGCGAGGGCTACTGCACCAACTCCTCGACGGGGATCGGCTCGTTCTCGATTGAGTCGGCGGGAGTGTCGCCGCTGCCGTCGTCCATCGTCGTGATGCCGCCGGCGATCCACAGGCCCAGGCCCACGATCGTCACTAGGGCGAGGCCGCCGTGCGCGATGATGACCGCGGCGGGCCACGGCTCGTCCTTGATTTGGCGAGAAAAGAGGTAGAAGCCGCCGGCCGCGACGATGACGAACGAGACCAGGATCCACCACCCGATGCTGGCGTCGACGTTGATGAGGCCCACCGTCAGGAGCGCGATCCCGGACAGGCCGAGCAGCCCGTGGGCGATGCCGAGGGCCATGCCGCTTTTGATCCCTCGGAAGTGCAGGACCGCCATCGTGGTCCCCAGTAAGGCGGCGGAGATGAACGCGAACAACGAGACCAGGTACATGGGGAGCGGGAGAGGGGACGCTGATACGTCACGGGTGATCGTCTCTGATTCCCTACGTTGGCAGATGGGGAGGCTCCCGATCGAACAATCGTTTGTTGTAACATGTAAGTAAGAGGCCGGGGCGCCGCCCCGTCTGACCCCAGCGCCGCTCGGCGCACATCCACCCACACCCACTCGTCATGACACGCACACTCTTGATCGGCGCGCTCGCCATCGGCCTGGCCGCCTGCGGCTCCGAGGCCGACACCACCGCCGTCGCTACCGACGGCGACGTCCAGACCGCCGGCACGCTCGTCGACGCCCCCGACATCGCCTCGGGCACCTACACCATCGACGCGTCGCACTCGCGGATGGAGTTCAAGGTCCGCCACCTGGGCATCTCGACCGTCTCGGGCACGTTCCAGGACGTCGCCGGCACCGTGACCGTCGGCGACGGGATCGGCTCGCTCCAGGCGACCGCGACCATCGACGCGTCCACGATCTCGACCGACAACGACGACCGCGACGACCACCTGCGCAGCCCCGACTTCTTCGACGTGGCGCAGTACCCCGAGATCACGTTCCAAAGCACAGAGCTCCGCGCCGGCGCGGACGGCGACTACGTCCTGGTCGGCGACCTGACCATGCACGGCGTCACGCGCCCGGTCGAGCTCGACGTCGAGTACGTCGGCACGGCGACGAGCCCGCAGGGGGTCGACAAGGTCGCGTTCACGGCCGAGGGCGAGATCAACCGCACCGACTGGGGCCTGACGTGGAACGCCGCCCTCGAGGCCGGCGGCGTCGTGGTCAGCGAGGAGGTCGAACTCGAGCTCGACGTCCAGGCTGACTTGCAGGCGGCGGACGCTATCGAGGACGCGTCCGCGGAGGCATAGGGACCTGGGCGGAGCCGTGCGGCAACGGTCGTCCGGTGCCGCCCCGTCCTGTGGCGTCCGTGATTGCGGGGAGCCAGACGGCCGGGCATGGCGTTGGGGAGCTTTCGCTCTCTCGCGTCATGCCCGGTTCGTTTTCTACCGCCTTCGTGACCGGCGGCACCGGCTTCGTCGGCAGCCACCTGGTCGAGGAACTGCTGTCTCGGGGCACGTCCGTTCGGGCGCTCGTCCGGTCGAAGCCGAAGTGGCTGTCCGGCCTCGAGGTCGAGACCATTCCCGGAGGTTTGCATGACGCCGACGCACTCCGTCGCGGCCTCGAGGGCGCAGACCTCGTCGTCCACGTAGCCGGACTAACGCGGGCACGCGACCAGGAGACGCTCGACTGGGCCAACGTCCAGGGCACGCGCAACGTCCTCGAGGCCGCGCGCGACGCCGGTGCCCCGCGTGTCGTGGTGACGAGCAGTCTGGAGGCGCTCGGGCCGAACGTCCTCGAGGACGGGCAGCCGGTTCCGGCGACCGAGACCGACCCGCTGCGCCCGATCTCGATGTACGGCGTGAGCAAGGCCCGGATGGAGGACGTGATCCGCCGCGACTTCTCCGACCTCGGGGTGACCGTCGTCCGCCCGCCGGCCGTCTACGGGCCGCGCGAGGCCGATTTGTTTGAGATGGTCAAGGGCGCGTCGCGGGGCCTGTTCCCGGTCGTCGGTGACGCGACGGCGCCTCGGCTGTCGATGGTCTACGTCGAGGACCTTGTTCGCGGCATGGCCGACCTGGCGGCGTCTCCAGATGCGAAAGGGGAGACGTACTTCGTGGGCTCGCCCGGCTACGCGTGGTCGGAGGTCCGCGCCGCCCTCGAGGCCGCCCTCGGCCGGCGGGCGCTCGAGGTGAAGGTGCCGGCGCCGCTGATCCTGGCCGTCGGGGCGATCGCGGAGCGGGTGGGGGCGCGGTTTGGGGCGCTGCCGCCGCTGACGCACGACAAGGCGGAGGCGGCTCGGCACACCTGGATCTGCGACTCGTCGAAGGCGCGGGAGGCGGTCGGGTACGGCCTCGAGGTCGGCCTGGCGGAGGG
>NZ_JBARYR010000744.1:0-1700 GCF_049648075.1 Rubrivirga sp.
ATGAGGGGCGTCCGCGCATCGTCGATCAGCACGGAGTCGACCTCATCGATCATGGCGAAGTGGTGCTTACCCTGCACCTTATCGTCCATGCTGCGGACCATGTTGTCGCGCAGGTAGTCAAAGCCGAACTCATTGTTGGTACCGTAGACGATGTCGCACTTATAGGCCCGCACCCGGTCCGGGCTGTGGGGGCGGTACTTGTCGATACAGTCGATCGTCAGGCCGAGGAATTCCATGATCGGGCCGACCCACTCGCAGTCCCGTCGGGCCAGGTAGTCGTTCACGGTTACCACGTGTACGCCCTTACCGCTCAGTCCGTTCAGGTAGGCGGGCAGGGTTGCGACCAGGGTCTTACCCTCACCCGTCGCCATCTCCGCGATCTTACCGTCGTGGAGGACCATACCGCCGATGAGCTGTACGTCGTAGTGGATCATGTTCCACTCCACCTTACCGCCCCCGGCCATCCATTCCTTGGCGTAGGTGATTTGGTCGCCATCGACGGAGAGGTATCCCTTCTTAGCGTCCTCGAGCAGTAACCGGTCGTGGTCGGTAATGCTGACGGTCACGGGACCGGCCGTAAAGCGGGCAGCCGTTTCTTTCACCGTCGCGAATGCCTCGGGAAGCAGGTCCTTAAGAATGACTTCCAGTTCCTCGTCGCGCTGTTCGTTCAGTTTGTCGATCTGCTTATAGAAATCGTCTTTCTCCCGGAAATCAGCGGTTTCCTTTGCCCGTTTGGCCAACTGTTCGATCTCCGAATCAATGGCGGAGAGATGCTCGGCCATACGACCGCGAAACTCAACGGTCTTATGCCGCAACTCATCGTTCGACAGACCGGAGAGCCCGGTAAAAGCTTCGTTGATCTGATCCACTTTTGGCTGGTAAGTGGCTACGTCACGATCCTGCTTGGAACCGAACAACTTCTTTATCGCCTTAAACATGCTGCTATATTTTAAACACCGCACCTGCGCCCCGTCGCCCGGAGGAAACTTATGCGCGGACAGCGTGATCTGCTTAGAAAACGGAAGGCAAAGATAACGCCAAAGCCCCGCAAGCGTCATATTGTCAGCAAGAAGGTACGTTATAATAGCCCCGCACGCGCGCTTTCCAGGAAGGCCTGCCGTTCGTCGAGCGAAATGGCCAGCGGTAACTGGGCGATACCGATAATCCGGCGAATCACCTCTACGTAGGCAAACTGCCGTACCAGGCCACCGTCAAAGCCCGGCGGCCGCTGGTAGGCCGTGTCCAGTAAGTGCAAATGGCGTTCCGGCGCGCCCGCCAGCAGCAGGTGGCCCAGCAATACGCCCAGGTCGAATTCCGGGCGGCCCCGGTGGCTGAATTCTCCGTCGATCACGTAGACCTGACCCGATGCCCGCAGGAAACTTCCCGGGTAAAAATCACCGTGGATCAGCCGCCGGCTATCGTTTGCCAGGTACAGTTTCCCCAGTTCCCGCGCCCGCCTGGCCAGCCGCTCGTCCGCCCGGAAGGGGCGCGCCACTTTCGCCAGTCCGGGGTAGAGCGCATCCAGGGGAAAACCGTTATCCATCCGGAAGGGTAGGTCGAAGATATGGGCGTGGTTCAGTTCCCGCAGCCCGGTGTTGAGGGCGTAATCCGGCTCCACTTCCAGTTCGTGGAGGGCGGTGGCGTAGGTTAGCAACTCCGTTAGCTCCGAATCGGCCAGTTGCACGCCCTGATCGTAAATG
>NZ_JBARYR010000745.1:0-5572 GCF_049648075.1 Rubrivirga sp.
GGTCGCGGAGGTCGACCTCGCCGGGGAGCGGCCAGAACAGGTGGACCGTGTCGGCCTCGAGGCCGTCGTGGACCGTCTCGACGCGGCGCGCGCTCGAGGCGCTCGCCCCGTCGTCGATCCGGGTGCGCCGCAGCGCTCGGAACCGCTCGCGCAGCGCCGCTTTCTCCGCCGTCACCTTCGTAGAGTCCATGTCCGAATCTCGCCTCGACCGCTTCGACGACTACCGCGCCCGCATGAACGCGCGCATTCTGGACGAGGGTGACCACCTCGGCATCAAGCGGTTCTTCAACCTCGACACGGCCGCGTACCGCGACGGCGCCCTCGACGGGCGGACGAAGGAGTTGCTGGGGCTCACGGCCTCGGCCGTCCTGCGCTGCAACGACTGCATCGATTACCACCTCGAGCAGTGCGCCGAGGCAGGCTACTCGGATGCCGAGATGATGGACGCGCTCAACGTAGCGCTCGTCGTCGGCGGGAGCATCGTGATCCCGCACCTGCGCCACGCTGTCGAGACGATCGACTTGTTGAGGGCGAGGGATGCAGAGGGATAGGGGATGGAGGGATACCGTCCCGGCCAATTCTAGTCGGTCAACTCTGCTCGTATCCCTCCTCCCACATCCCTCCGATCACACCTCGAGGTCTTGCCAGGCGACCAGCGCGGGGAACAGCGGAAGGAGGTAGCGCTGGCTCGTTACCAAGTAGGGCATCCCGCCGCCGCCCGTGCCGGACTCGTCGGCCACGTGGCGGCGGACGGTCCGGCGATGGACCGTGAGAAAGCTGCCGTCGGACGGCGAGTGGAGCGCGTTGTCCGTCGCCGCGACACGCGTTAAAATGTGAGCCAGGGCGCTCTCGGGCGCCCGCGTCTGGAGGTAGTACGCGCCCTCTCGCGCGGATCCCATCGTGTCCCGCCGAGCGTTCTCTGCGGCCGCCGCGTCCTCGAGGTCGGACCGGAAGTCGTCGACGGCGCCGTGAGCGGTTCCGTTGGCTTCGCCGGCCTGGCGGCTCTCGAGGCCGGCCGAGCCGAGCGTGGCGCGAAAGCGGCTCACAGCCCGATCGACGTCGCCCTCGTGGATTCGAGAGACGGCTGGGGGAGGAGGGAGGTCGCGGCCGAGAGACGGAAGCGAGGCGAGCAAGTCGTGGGCTGCCGTGTCGAGCCGGGCGGCCTGCGACGCGGGGCTGCTGGGCGGCGGAGAGGCCGTCACAGCTCCTTCCCGAAGGACGACGGGGTCTGCGAGCGAGACGTGGCCGCAGGGCGATCCGGTGTAGTGCTGCCCGTACGCGTCGCCAGGGAAGACGCGGAGGTCGAGGAGCGGCGCTTTCCCCAAGGCGCGCTGGATCAGACGGAGCTGGGCGGCCTGGAAGCCGCTCGAGGGCTCGAGATGCGCGCGGAAGTGCGCGAACTCGACGCGCGAGAACAGGACGTCGTCCTCCCCGTTTCGGCCCATCAGTTCCATGACGGGTGGGAGCAGGCGTCGTGCGGCGTGACGGAGCCGGTTCGAGGCGGTGATCGCCGGTCGCCAGAACGCGGCGGCTCGTGACGCCTCGTCGTCCACCTCGCCCTCCGCCAGGGCCATCGCCGTTCGACCCGCTTCGTCGAGGCCGCGCAACCGCTCGAGCGTGGCCGTAATGACGGCCAAGTCGAACGTCATCTGCTTAAAAACGACCTCGCACAACTGGTGAACCGTCACGAACGCACGCTCGTCGGGCACCGTCGAGGACGGCGTGCCAGCGCTCAGCAAGCCTTCGAGGCCGAGGTATCCGGCGTAGTCGAGGGAACTCCGCTCGCCCGGCACCGCGCCGACGAGCGGCCGTCCGGCGTCGTCCTCGAGGCGGTTGGCGTCCGCGTCGGTGCGGTCGTCCCCGAGGGAGAAAGACCACCAGTCGTTATGCGTCATTATGGTGCGAAGGTGGGAACGCGATGGGCCGGCCGAGAGATTACAGGTTCATCCCTGTTCCGACCCGCCTTCCCGTGATTCGACTGAGCCCTTCCGCTGCGTTCGAGTACGTCGTCGACCCTGGCACCGGGTTGAGTCTGGCCCGAATGATCGGGACATTGACCGGTCCCGACATGGAGCACATTGTCAGTACGGTTCACGGCGACGCTGACTGGCGAGCCTCGTTCGACGCGATCTGGGACTGCTCGAGCGTGCGGTCGCACGTCGTCCAGCCCGACGACGTGTCTCCGCTCGTCGAAGCGATGGTGGAGGACACCGCCCTCGAGGGCGAGGGAGGGCGCGATGTTTTGGTCGAGAGCGAGTCCCTCTCCGAGTCGATGTTCTCTCCGATGTTGGTCCGCTTGCTTCGGCGAAGTGGAGAGGACGCCTACGTGGTCCAGACGATGGAGGAGGCCCTGGCGGTCCTCGGTGTCGACGCGCTGCCGCCGGCGCTCGTCCTCGAGGGCGGCGCGGACGTGGATGCGTCGGCGTAATCTGGGCCCCACGGGGTGCCTGTGAGCGACATGCGACGGATACCTCTTCTCGGGCTCGCGATGCTCGTCGGGTGCTCGAGCCAGGCCCCGGACGTGAGGCCATCCGGGCTCCCGCTCGGGATCGCGTTCCCACCTGTCGCGGACCGAGAGCAACGGGCGTTCACGATCGACCAGCTCGGGACGCTGGGCATCCGTCACGTCAGGATCGGACAGCAGTGGGCGCTTCGGGAGCCTGAGCGCGACGTCCACGTCTGGCGACCTCTCGAAGACCGACTGTCCGCCCTCGAGGACGCGGGCGTCGAGGTGTTTCTGACGTTCGAGATCAAGGGGCTCCCCGACTGGCTCGGTGCGCTCTCGGCCGGCGAGCAGGAGGACGAGTTCCGCGAGTACGTCCGCGAACTGCTCCGCCGTGTCGGGGCCGTCCTCGATTGGGTCCAGTTCGGCAACGAGTGGAACACCGAGCTCGAGCGGTTCGCAGGGGGCGACGTCGAGACGTTCATTCGGCTGGCGAACGTGCTCCACGACGAGGTCCAACGACTGCCGTCCTCGAGCAGGCCCGAGGTGGCGCTGAGCTCGTTTTCTATTGGCGGTCTCCACGAGCTCGCGTTCCTCCAGGGCCGAATCGGGAACGTCGTCCTCGAGGGCGGGCCTCTGTACTCGGCGGCGGAGATCGCGGCGGCGGAGCGGGAGGGGCCGGCCACCCTCGAGGCCGCCCGAGCCGTCGTCGGACAGGTCCGCTACGACGCCGTCGATCTCCACCTGTACGACGACTACTGGAGCTGGCCCGAGTACCGAGACGCGGTCACGCAACTCGCGACCGATGCGGGCCGGACGAACGGTCTTCGGTTTTTGGTGAGCGAGTTCGGAGGTCCGCACCCGACGCTCGAGCCGGGCGGGGAGTCGTTCGAGGCCTCGCTCGTCGAGGACTACGTCGAGACCTTGGCGGGCATGGGGATCGAGCGAGCCTACTTCTTCAAGCTGGTCGAGGAGCGCGGTGCGGACATCGCCCACCCCAACTCGTTCCTCATCGACGCGGACCTGAGGCGGACGGCCTCGTTCGACGTGATCCGGCAGGCAGCGACCCGCTAGAGGAGCAGTCAGCGTCCTCGAGGCCGGCACGCCGTTTCCGCCTGCCCTTCACGCGTCCTTGAGGACGGACCTCCTACCTTTGTCGTCGCCTCGTCCCGGACATCCGGGCGAGGGTCCGGCCGCATCCGCGGAGCCTCGGCTTGGACGCCAGGCCCGCCCCGGCTCCGCCCTCGCTCGTGCGGCCTGCCCTCCGGCAGACTCGTGATCCCCGTCCCTACCCGGCACTCTCCGCATGTTCGATACGCTGTCCGACAAGCTCGACGCCGCCCTCAAGTCCGTGAAGGGCGAGGGCAAGATCAACGACCTCAACATCGCCGAGACGATGCGCGAGGTCCGGCGGGCGCTCCTCGACGCCGACGTCAACTACGGCGTCGCCAAGAGCTTTACGAACAAGGTCCGCGAGGCCGTCACCGACGACAAGGTGTTGCAGGCCGTCAACCCCGGCCAGCAGTTCGTCAAGGCCATTTACGACGAGCTGGTCTACCTGTTGGGTGACGTCCACGTGGACCTCAACAAGGCCAAGAAGCCGCCGACGGTGATCCTGGTCGCCGGGCTTCAGGGCGCCGGCAAGACCACGTTCGTCGGCAAGCTGGCGCTGCACCTCAAGTCGAAGGGCCAGTCGCCGATGGTGGCCGCCGCCGACGTGTACCGCCCGGCGGCCGTGGACCAGCTCGAAACGCTTGCCGGCCAGGTCGGCGTGCCGGTCTTTGCGATCCGCGGCGACGATGGCGTGCCTCTCAAGGACGCCGTCGAGGTCGCACGGCAGGCCGTCGCCGAGGCACGGCGGATGGGCCGCGACACCATCATCATCGACACGGCGGGCCGCCTGCACGTGGACGAGGCGATGATGGACGAGGTCGTCGCCATCAAGGCCGCGACCGAGCCCGACGAGATCCTGTTCGTCGTGGACGCCATGACGGGCCAGGACGCGGTCAACACGGCCAAGGCGTTCAACGACAAGCTCGACATCGACGGCGTCGTCCTGACCAAGCTCGACGGCGACACGCGCGGTGGCGCGGCCCTGAGCATTCGGTCCGTCGTCGAGAAGCCGATCAAGTTTGCCGGCACCGGCGAGAAGCTCGACGCGCTCACCGAGTTCTACCCCGACCGGATGGCCCAGCGCATCCTGGGCATGGGCGACGTCGTCTCGTTCGTCGAGAAGGCCCAGGAGCAGTTCGACGCCGAGGAGGCCGAAAAGCTGCAGCGCAAGTTCCGCTCCCAGGAGTTCGACCTGCAGGACTTCTACGACCAGCTCCAGAAGATCAAGAACATGGGGTCTTTGAAGGACCTCCTGGGCATGATCCCCGGCGTCGGCAAGCAGCTCAAGTCCCTCGAGGTCGACGACGACGCGTTCCGCCACATCGAGGCGCTCATCCAGTCGATGACGCCGTACGAGCGGGCCACGCCCGAGAAGATCAACGGCTCGCGCCGCCGCCGGATCGCCAAGGGCGCCGGCTTGGAGGTCCAGGACGTCAACGCGCTGCTCAAGCAGTTCCGCGAGATGAAGAAGCTCATGAAGACCATGAGCAAGCTCCAGGGCAAGGGCCGCTCCATCGACCCCTCCGCCCTCCTCGCAGGCCGTTAAACGTGGAATGTTGAACGTGGGAACGTCCTCGAGGACGCGCTTCCAACCTTCAACGCCCTCACTTTCAACTTTCAACACCCAACCCGCATGTCCGTCAAACTCCGTTTCCGCCGCATGGGGCGCCGCAAGCTCCCCATCTTTGGCCTAGTCGCCGCCGATAGCCGCTCGCCCCGCGACGGCCGTTTCATCGAGGACCTGGGCCGCTACGAGCCCGTCTCCGAGCCCGCCATGGTCAAGATCGACGCCGAGCGCGTGATCTACTGGCTCGGTCAGGGCGCCCAGCCGTCGCACACGGTCCGCAACCTGCTCCAGAAAGAGGGCATCTTGCTCCAGTGGGCGCTGACCCAGCAGGGCAAGGAGGCCGAGGAGATCGAGACGGCCTTGGAGGAGTTCAAGGCCCGCCGTGCTGAGAAGGCCGAGGGCGGGAAGACCAAGACACGCGCCGAGCGCCGCGCCGCTGCCCTCGAGGT
>NZ_JBARYR010000746.1:0-4434 GCF_049648075.1 Rubrivirga sp.
GATCGTCGCTCCGTCCTCGATCTCGCCCTCGAGGACGCCGAGCGAGCCCATCGAGGTCAGGTCGTGCGTGATGCGGTTTTCTAGGTCCGAGATCAGGTCCCACAGCCGCTCGATCAGGATCGCGTCCCCCACGCGCTCCACGGGAATCCCGTCGAACGCCTCGGGGCCGAGCGCGTCGGCCTCGAGGACGTCTCGGCGAGGTGACGGATGCCACGCGGCGAGCAGGACATCGCCTTGGACAAACGCTCTCGCCTGGTCGTGGCGCGTCGCGGCTTTCACGGCCTCGAAGACGGCGCCCTCCCGCACCAGCCACCGCCCGTTGACGAACAGCGTCCCGTTGGCTGCGCCGGCCTGTCGGCTCTCGAGGTCGGCATTGACCGAAGCGTGCGAGTACTCGAGGCGGGTCACGCCCTCGAGGTCGGCTCTCGTGTGCAGGATGAGGTGATCGGCGGGGAGGAAAGAGGTCGCGTTCTCGAGCAGCGTCCGCGCGCCGACGCGCAGGTCGTAGGCAGCGCGCGTCAGCGTGAGAGGGGCGAGGTGGCCGACGCGGTCGTCCTCGAACAGGCAAAGGGTCATGGAGACGAGAGAGGGGGGACAGGGGAACGGAGCAAGGGGATAAGGTTCCGATCCGACGGCGACGCGCGTCCGGAGGCGAACAAGATGTCGATTCGTCGCCCTCGAGGGTGGATGGCGCACGCATCTTCCGACGCTCACCTCCCGCTCTCCGTCCGATGGACTCCCTCACCCAAGCCGTGCTCGGCGGAGCCGTGGGCCACGCCGTAGCCGGAAAGACGCTGGGGCGCCGAGCCGCGGCGTGGGGCGCCGTCGCGGGCACGCTGCCCGACCTCGACGTGCTGACGTACCCGTTTCTCGACACGGCGGGACAGCTCTTGATCCACCGGGGCGTCACGCACGGCTTGGCCTTCGGGCTCACCGTCGGTCCGATTCTGGGATGGCTCGGGTGGCGGTTTGCGAGATGGCGGACGGCCTCGAGGTCGGACCAATCCTCGAGGGCGGTACAGGCTGCGGCCTCGAGGGCGGCGCCGGACGCGTGGCGGGCCTGGGTCGCGCTGTGGACGCTGGCGCTCGTCACGCACCCCTTGCTGGACACGGTCACGATCTACGGGACGCAGCTCCTGGCGCCGTTCTCGAACGAGCCCTTCGCGCTCGGGAGCCTGTTCATCATCGACCCGATGTACACGGTCCCCCTCCTGGTCGGCCTGGTCGTGGGGTTGGTGCGGAAGCGACCTCGATGGGCGGTCGTCGGGCTCGCCTTGTCGACGGCGTACGTCGGGTGGAGCGTCTGGGCGCAGCAGACCGTCCTCGACCGGGCGACCGCGGCGCTGCCGACCTCCGAGCGGATCCTGGTGACGCCGATGCCCTTGCAGACGCTGGTCTGGCGCATCGAGGCCGAGCGCGACGGGCGGGTCACCTCGTACCGACACGCCATCTTGGATCCCGGATTCTTCCATGCCAGCGACGCCAGCGATCCCCTCGCCGAGTTCGCGCCCGACCTCGAGGACACGCGTGGCGTCGAGACGCTGCAGTGGTTCTCGCGCGGCTGGCTGGTCCGCCCTCGAGGTGCCGACTCCGACGTCGTCGCCGACGCGCGGTTCGGCCGCGTTCCCGGGGGGAACCACGTGTTCCGATGGGAGATCTCGCCCGACGGCTCGTTCGAGCAACTCCCGTTCGAGCTTTCCGAAGGCAGTCGCCTTTTCCGCGACTTGGCCGGCGACCTGGTCTCGCTTCGGTAACGGACCCACGCGACCTCGAGGTCGTATCACGACCACCCTCTCCACCCCATCCCACGCCATGAAGTTCTTCATCGACACCGCCGTCCTCGACGAGATCCAAGAGGCGGCAGACATCGGCGTCTTGGACGGCGTCACCACGAACCCGTCGCTCATGAAGAAGGTGGGCGTGAAGGACTTCCACGGCCACATCGCCAAGATCTGCGACATCGTCGACGGCCCGGTCTCGGCCGAGGTCACCGCCACCGACTACGACGGGATCGTGGCCGAAGGCCGCGAGGTGGCTCAGATCGCGGACAACGTCGTCGTCAAGGTGCCGCTCATCCTGGACGGCATCAAGGCGATTAAGACGTTCAGCGAGGAGGGCATCGACACGAACTGCACGCTGTGTTTCTCGCCGACCCAGGCGTTGATCGCGGCCAAGGCTGGGGCTACGTACATCAGTCCGTTCATCGGCCGGCTCGATGACATCTCGTCGAACGGGATGGAGCTGATCCGGTCCATCGTCCAGATCTACGACACGTACGGCTACGAGACCGAAGTCCTGGCCGCGTCCATCCGTCACCCGATGCACGTCGTCGAGTGCGCCGAGGCCGGCGCCGACGTCGGCACGATGCCGCTCGACGTGATCAAGAAGCTCCTCAAGCACCCGCTCACCGACAACGGTCTCGCCAAGTTCTTGGCCGACTGGGAGGAGCTCCAGAACAGCGGCGCCTAGCGGTCACCGTCCTCGCGATTTCCGGCGGCCTGCGCGAAGCGTCCTCCCCGCGCTCTCGTGCAGGCTGCCGCTTTGCTAGCCGACGGCCCCGAGGTCGAGATCTGGAACGGCCTCGGTTCGCTCCCGCTGTTCTCACCCGGCCTCGAGGTCGCGCCGTCGGTGCTCGACCTTCGAGGACGGGTCGCGGACGCGGACGCCGTCCTCATCATCGCACCGGAGTACGCCCAGCGTGCCGGGCGCGCTCAAGAACGCCTTAGATGGGCGGGTCTCGTCCGGTGAGTTGTACCGCAAGCCCGTCATGGCGCTGAGCGCCTCGCCGTCGGACCGAGGCGGCGACCGGGCGCTCGCCAGCCTGCGCCAGACGCTCGGCGCCCTCGACACGGTCGTCCTCGAGGACGGGCGGATCGTCGACCTCGAGGTCGAAGCGCGGATCCGCGCGGCGGTCCGAGCGCTCAGCGCGTGAACTTGCTTGCGATCCACGCCGCGCCGATCATGCCCAGGACGTAGCAGCCGCCGAACAGCCCCTCGTTCTCGCTCTCCATCGCGGTCGTCACGACGAGCCCGACGCCGAGAGCACCCAGGCCGACCGTCGCCAAGAGCGGGATGCGGCTGGTTTCCACGACCGTCATCTTGACGACGACCGAGATCGGGATCGACATCGTGAGCAGGACGCCGCCGGCGGTGATGGTAGCCGATTGGTCGAAGGCGATGCCCGCGACGATCGCGATCATTCCGAGCCCGAGGCACGCCGCGATCAAGGGGCCTCCGATCGTCTCCGCACGCGTCAGGACCCGCCGGCCGAACGGGTCTGAGAGGAGCGCCACGTTGTAGAGCGGCTGCCCGATCCAGCCCAGGAGCACGACGGCGAGGTAGAGCCCGAACAGAGGCCGCGACGCAACCGCGAGGACGACTCCGAGGGCGATGAGAGCCCGCCGCCAAAACGTCGAGAGACGGCCGAGCCAGTCGCCGATGCGCAAGAGCCCGCGGTACACCGCGTTCCGTGCTTTCATCGCATCGAGGACGCCGCGCCGCGCCGGCTCTTCGCCAGGCTCGAGGCGGAGGGCCTCGAGGAACGCGTCGACCGCTTCGCGCTCGCGGCCGGTGTCGAGCAGCGTCTTTCCGTAGATCGTGTGGATCCGCGCGTTGTCAGGGTCGAGGGCGAGAGCGGCCTCGATGAGTTCGGTCGCCTCTTGGTGCTGGCCCCGCTGGCGGAGGATCGACGCGCGCAGGCCCAGGGCGCCCGTGGACTCGGGGTCGAGCTCGAGCGCTCGACCGACCTCGACGAGCGCCCGGTCATACTCGCGTTGGCGATACAGCGTCGAGGCGAACTGGACGCGTGACGTAACGTCGGTGGGGTCGAGGCGTACGGCCTCTCGGGCCGCCTCGGCCGCCTCGTCGTAGCGGCCCAAGCCGAGCAGCACGTTGGACCGCGCGTAGTGGGCGTAGTAGTAGTCCGGCTCCACGCCGATGGCCTTGTAAGCCTCCTCGAGGGCGTCGTCCAAACGGTCTAAGGCGGCGAGCACGAGCGACAGCAGGCACCGCAGGTGCGCGTCGTCCGGCTCGAGGCCGATCGCTCGGCGGAGCTCGGGCTCGGCCAGGTCGGGCCGGCGGTTCTCGACCAAGCGGAGCGCCCGCTCGCGTACGTCTTGGTCCGGGGTCATCGGCCGAGGTAGGTCAGGACGTCGTCGTAGAGCCCGCCCTCGTTGGCGTAGAGCGCGTGGTTGCGGGCGGTCGCGAACCAGTCCGTCGTGGTCGGTTTGCGGCGCTTGGCGGCGGCCAGCAGATCGCGCGTCGTGATGGGCTTGGGCGTGCCGGTTTTCAACGCGTCGTCGAGCTTGGCGTCGATGGCGCGTTCCACGACGGCCCGAAGATCGGCGCCGGAGAACTCGGGCGTCGCGCGGGCGACGGCCTCGAAGTCGAGCCGGGCCGTCGGCTTGTCGCGGAGGAGCAAGGCCAGGATCTCGG
>NZ_JBARYR010000747.1:0-12000 GCF_049648075.1 Rubrivirga sp.
CCCTCGAGGACGGCTCAGCCCGCGCCGCCCATCCGGTGCTCGTCGCCGCGCGCCAGATGGACCAACCCGACCGGTGTGTGCTGGCCCTGGGCCGCGCCCATCGCCTCGTTCCCGCCCCAGGGCCGGCCCCGGTTGAAGTCCGGGTCCTTCGCCTCCAGCAGATCGAGCCCCCGCTGTCGCAGCCGGTCGCCTTGGACGCGGCCGAACGTGTCCTCCAGGACGAGCGCCCACACCGCCAGCGCCATCCCGTCGAACGGGGCGCCGTGGACCTGGCACAGCGCGTCCACGACGCCGACGGTGTAGCCCAGTCCGAACGGTGTCGCCCAGATGTGGACGGGATTGAAGTCGTCGACCTCGAGGTCGACCCGTCGGCGCTGATCGCGGACGACCTCGAGGGCGCCGTCCAGGACGCGGCGCTGAGCGGGGGAGAGGGGGTGGGAGGAATCGGGCATCAAAAGACGGAAAGCGGCAGAGTCCGTCCAACACGGCGCGCCGATCTCTGATTCCTACTCGCCGAAGTCCTCGACGCCCAGGTCGCGCGCGGCGTCCTCGAGGCCGGCGTCTTGCGGCGTCTCGGAGTCGTGGGGCAGCGTGCCGCGCGGGTTGCGCAGGTACACGAAGGGCGTGTAGTGCAGGAAGTTGGAGACGCGCGCCGTGTAGACGTCGGCCGAGGCCTCGATCTGGCGGGCCAGGTGGCTCTTGTCGTTGCCGGCCCACATCAGGGGTCCCCAGCGCTCATTGACCAACCGGCTCGAGGCGACCGCCAGCGGCCCGATCTCCGCATCGATGGCGACCAGCCGTTCGCGCGTGGTCGCGATGCGCTCGGTCAGCCAATCGGCCGATCGGTTGGTCTGCGGGCCGTAGCCCTGCTCGTTCCGTTGCCGCTCGAGGCGCAGCGCCGAGAAGTAGGCCTCGAGGCGCTCCTTCTCCGCCATCATCTCCGAGAGCCGGTGCTGGTCACCGCGCCAGGCGTCGAGCGCCTCGATCTCGTCCTCGAGGGGGCGGAGCACCAGAGCCGTGCGCCAGCGCAGGACGTTCTTCGAGGTCGTCACGTCCGCGAACACGTGGTCGCCGACGTACAGGATCTCGCTGCCCTGCAGGCCCAGGCTGGCCTCGACGAGCGCCGCGTTCCCGCCGATGTAGGCCCGTCCCTCCTCCAGCATCCCCGTGTGCGACCGGAGCACGGCCCGGCCGTCGTCGCCCTGGCCGACGACCTCGAAGGCGGGGGCGCCCTCGCTAAAGAACGCCGGCTTGCGCGCGCCGACGATGGCCAGATCGAACAGGTCCTGCCACGTCATGTCGCCCGGTAGGTGCGGGTCGAAGGCGTATCCCAAGAGTGGCGCCGCATACTCCCACTCCGAGTTGGTGATGAGCAGCACCTTCTTGCCCGCGTTCTTCTGGTCCAGGAGCGCGAGCGGCACGTCGGGGTCGGCGTCGACGTAGCGGTCGGGGTCGGCCAGGATGTCGGCCTTTAAGACGCCCTCGATGTGGGCCGCGTCCAAGGTCTCGCGGACGGTCTGGTAGAGGTCGTCGTAGCCGAGCCCGTGAGGAAGCTGGCCGGCGTCGAGCTTGTCGACGAGCTGGAGGTAGATGCTGGCCTCGGAGAGCGAGAACAGCGTGTTCATGAACCGCCACCGCTTGTCGTGCAAGTCCACGAGCGTGCGTCGGTACGCTCTGCGCTGCTCCCGATACCCCAGCGGCTGGGTCCCGTGGAAGGCGCGCTTGACGTAGCCGAAGCGGTTCGCCTTGACCACGTTGCCCCGCTCGGTGTCCATCACCAACCCCTGCACGACCAGGTCCGGGTCGAACTCGAGGTCGGCGACGGGCCAGCCGAGCCGTGCCAATCCGTCCTTGATGTAGCCGTACGCCCGCTCCTCCCACAGCGCGACGTGGTAGTGGACGAGCGTGTAGTCCATGTCGTACCCGACCGCCTGGATCTTGCGCAGGTTGAGGGTCCGGTTGCAAAAAATCCCTCGCGGGTGCTCGAAGGCGTCGGGGACGCCGGGCTCGCCGTGGGTGCCGGTGCCGATCGTGGCTTCCATGTCGTGTGTTCGGGGGCACCCTCGAACGTGCGGCCGGCGTGCGGTCGTTCCCAGTGCGCAGAAGGATCACGCGCTGCGCCGGGCGCAGACGTGCCGGTCTACCGCGCGGTCGGCGGTAGGAGACCGCTGCCGTCGCTCGCCGCCTCGGTCGCGTCCGTGCCCTCTACGACGACGACCTGGGCCGTACCTCCGAGAAGCTGCCTCCGGAACATGCCCAAGTCGCGCTGGCCCGGCCCCAGGTCGGTCCCGTTGACCTCCTGGTAGAACGAGCCCCGGTCCGTATCGATTCGGAAGTAGACCTCGTACGTGCCGATCGCGGTCTCCCCGTTGTTGAGCGCCCGGTACTCCACGGTCACGAACGAGCTGTCACTCGTGAACGGCTCGTTGGTGAACCGCAAGACCTCGGCGCCAAAGATCACGTCCGACGACCCGTCGTCGTCGGGCTCCTCGACGCGGAGCGGGATGTCCGCCCGTGTGGTCTGGCCCTCGCGGACCTGGACGGTGACCGTGTTCGGGTCGAACCCGTCGCGCGACGCCGAGATCGTGTACGTGCCGACCAAGACCTCGTCGATGGTGAACGTGCCGTCGTCGCCGATCTGGACCGAGCTCGTCGCCGGACTCGTCGCGACGGTGGCGCGGTTGACAGACTCGAACGTCTCGACGTTAAACACAGTCCCCTCGATGGACCCGAACCGCTCCGGCTCGACGAGGCCGTCTTTGCACGCGGAGAGGCTTAGGGCAAGGGCGAGAAGAACAGCGGTCGATCGCATGGTCAAAGCAGGAGGAACCCAAAGCTACTCTCTGGCAGCCGGACGGCAGCGCCCTTTCTGAGGCGTCTACAACGTGCGCTCGAAGGAATCACTCGAGGTCGTCCCGTCGTCCCACTCGACCTCGAGGCGCGCCTCGAGGCGGTCGCCGGGAGTCACGTTGACGGCCGAGACCGAGAGCGTGTCGCTCTGGCCGCCCTCGAGGTCGAAGGCGCCGCCCTGGCTCGACCTCGACTGGCCCGCGTCGCCGACGCGCTCGACCACGAGCGAGTACGTCCCGCTGATCGGTTGAGCGGACTCGACGACGACCGCAACGCGGTACGATGGGCCGGGCGTGACGTCGAGCCGGGCCGTCGGTGTGGACCCTCCCGAGAGGGTCAGAAGCGCGCCTGCGACGAGCAGGACCGTAGTGGTACTGGCCATCACCGCTGCTCGATTCGGAGTCCGCGCTGCCCCCCGGTCTGGACGATGTCGACCGGCCTCGAGCCGGAACCGACGATCTGGATGGCCCCGTTGCCGCCGCCCGTCTGGGTGACCGAGTGGTCCGTCCTGCTGACGCCCTCGAGGACGAGCTCGTACGAGTTGCCGCCTCCAGACTGGAGCCCCGATACGGAGTTGTCGTCGCCGGCCACAGTACCTAAGAAGGCGTTGGTTCCTCCGGTTTGGATGAACCCAAACTCGTTGCCTGTCCCGTCGATTGCGAGATCGAACTCGTTGCCCGATCCCAATTGCAGAAGCGCCAGCACGTTGCCGGAGCCAGTCTGGTCAACATCCACCACGTTCCCGAAGCCTAGCTGAGCGACGGCCGCTACGTTCTGGTCTGAAGACCCGTTGAGCAACGCGGCGCTGAGTGCCCCCCGTGCTTCAGAAGCTCCAGTCAGGGCCTGCGCCGACGAACCGAGAGCCTGCTCGGCTTGCTGGATGAAAGCCTCCCCCTGTTGCGCGGCCGCAGCCGGCACGAGGAGGGCAGCTAGTAGGAGAAGTCTCATGGTCGGAGAGGGGAACGGTCAGAGTACGTCGTCGACCTCGATGTGTTGCCCGAAGCAACGTCTCGGGCCGAAAAGAGCCGGCGGCCGTGTTACCGACCGCCGGCCCGCGTCGTCCTCGAGGGCTCGGTCTCGAGGACGGACGGGTGGTGCGCGGTCAGGCGCTACTGGATCACGGTCCCAGACTGGGAGACCACGGCCGTGTTGTTGTTGCCCGTCTGAGTGATGGTGGCGACATCGTTGTTGCCCATCTGAAAGACGTCGGCGCGGTTGTCGTTGCCGGTCTGGAGCATCACGGCCCGGTTCATGTCGCCGAACTGCTCGAGGTACATCGTGTTGTCGTCGCCGAGCTGGTCGAGGTCCGCGAAGTTGCCGCTGCCCTGCTGGTCGATGGCGTCGGGCATCGGGGCGTCGCCGTTCAAGATGCCAGCGCGGTTCCGGTCACCCTCTTGGAAGACCGAGAGCACGTTGTCGGAGCCGGCCTGGACGTCGATGTCGACGTCGTTCCAGTTGCCGATCTGCTCGACCGAGGCGAGGTTGTCGAAGGCCTCGCGGCTCGACTTGCCCTGCGTCACGAGCGCGTTGTTGCGGTTGCCGATCTGCTCAAGGAAGACCGTGTTGCGATCGCCCAACTGGGTCAGCTCACCGACGTTGCGGTTGCCACGCTGGTCGATGGCGTCCGGGCGCGGGAGCGACCCGTTGTCGACGCCGGCCTTGTTGCCGTCACCGTCCTGGTCGATCGTGAGCGTGTTGCGGTTGCCACGCTGCTCGGCGACCTCGACCTCGTTGTCGTTGCCGTCCTGCGTCATCGTGGCCACGTTGAGGTTGCCCAGCTGCTCAAAGTCAAGGATGGCGTTCCGGTCGCCCGTCTGGAGCGCGTCGAACGTGTTGTCATCGCCGACCTGAGTGGCGATGGCCTTGTTGGTCGAGCCGCTCTGCTCGACGCGCGCGTCGTTGTCGTCGCCGTCCTGCGTTAGCTCGGCGGTGGCGTTGTCCGAGGACGCGCCGTCGTAGCCCTGGCGGACGCGGGCGTAGTTGCCCACGCTTCCGGCTCGCTGCGTGATCTCTGCGAGATCGTTCGTTGACTGCGAGCCGGTGGTCGTGAAGCCCGAGCCCTGGAGCATGAGCGCCGTGTTGTCGAGGCCACTCTGGAGGATGTTGCCCTCGGACCCGTTGACGGTGCCGCCCAGGCCCTGGTTCACCGAGGCCGTGCCCTGGTCCCCGGATTGCTCGACGCGGGCCGTGGCGCCGGTGGCCGTACCGGCCAGGCCACTCTGCTCGAGACCCTGGGTAATCACGGCGCCGTCGCTCACGCCACTACCGACGTTGCCCAGGCCGCGGTTGTCGTCACCGCTCTGGATGACGGTCGCCGTGTTGTTCGAGGACGTTCCCCTAAAGCCAGGAGCGAGGTCCGCCACGCCCTGCTGGACGTAGCCCTCGTTGCGGTCGCCGGTCTGCTCGATGGTGCCGGTGTTCGAGATGCCGTCTTGGTCGACGAACGCCTCGTTGTTGGAGGCGGCGTCGCCGGCGACGCCCTGGCGAACGGTGGCGGTGTTGGTGACACCCGACTGGTCGATGGAGACGTCGTTGTCGTTGCCGACGGCGCTCGTCGAGGCCGTGTTCTGCGCTTGGACGCCGGCGGTGAGGCCGAGGGCCAGCACGAGGGCGAGGGAGTATCTCATGGGGAAGGAGCGTTTGAGTACGTGCGCCCTCGAGGGCACACAAAGGCGCGGCCGGAGCCACGGCGTCCTCGAGGACGCGGGGTCCCGCGGATCCCGGCTTCGAGGCCGAGCGCCCGCGGGGGGCGGTAGGGACACGCGGCCGTCTTACCGACCGCGTGCCAATGTCTGGAGGCGCCGATTTACCAGCGCGATATGTCTACTGCTGAACGATGGTTGACGTGTTGGACATGCCGGCTGCCGTTGCGGTAGCCGTGTTGCCCAGAGTTGTCTGGTCGATGTCGACCACGTTCATATCGCCCGTCAGCAGCACCGTGGCTCCATTGCCACCTGGGGTCTGGAAGACGTCGACGTTGTTGGAGTTGCCGACGACATCGATGCCCGTCGCGCTGAAGCCGGATCCCGCCGCGTTCATCGAGCCGTCTTGCTCGACGGTGATGATGTTCAGGTCACCTGAGACGGCGCCGCTGATCGAGTTCTGGGTCCCACTCTGGGTGAACGAGATGGTGTTGTTGTCTACCGAGCCGGCCGCGCTGCCGGTGCCGGGGCCCGTGCCACGCGCGTTGAAGTAGACGAAGTTGCTGGTGCCGGCCTGGTCGATCACGACCTCGTTGTCCGACCCCCAGGTCTCGTAGAGCGCCGAGTTGCTGCTGCCGACCTGGTCGATGGCGATGTTGTTGTTCGAGCCGCCGGTCATGGTCTGGCTGGCCGAGTTACCGTTTCCCTCCTGGTCGATCGTGCCGACGTTGTCGACTCCGTCCTGCTGGATGCGGGCCGAGTTCGAGTTCGCCGACGTGAGGCCGAAGGCTCCACTGATGGCCGCCTGGTTGACCGTCGCGTCGTTGTTGTCGCCGGTTTGCTGGACGAGAGCCGTGTTGAGGTCGCCTTCCGCGCCAACGAGAAAGCCCTGGGCCGAGGCTTGGTTGACCGTCGCGTCGTTACCGTTACCGCCCTGCTCGATCGTGGCCTCGTTGCCGGCGCCCTCAGCGCCGACGAGGATGCCAGCTGCAACGCCCTGGTTGACCGTGGCGTCGTTATCGTCGCCGGTCTGGGTCAGCGCGGCGCTGTTCCCCGTCGACGAGCCCGCGGCCAAGCCGAACGCGACGCCCTGGCGGACGGTCGCGTCGTTGTCGTCGCCGGTCATCTCGGCCGTGGCGCTGTTGCCGTCGCCGTCCTGGTCGATGTCGGCGTTGTTGTCGTTGCCGGTGATGTAGACGCCCGAGACGCCGAAGACGGTGCCGACGTTGTTGTCGGAGCCGGCTTGGTCTACGGTCACGACGTTGTTGTCACCGGAGATGTCCACGTCGGCGTCCTGGCCCGAGCCCTCCTGGTTCACGTCGACGTCGTTGTCGAAGTTGGGGCCGCGCTGGATATCAACGAAGGCGCGCTGTCCGTCGCCGTCCTGGTCGATGTCGACTTCGTTCCGGTCGCCCCAGAGCTCGACGCGGGTAAGGCTGTTGCCACCGGTCTGGGCCGCTGCGTCACCGCCGGTCTGGGTCACATTGGTGACGTTCTCGTTGCCGGTCGCCATCGTCTGGACGCCCTTGTGAGAGAAGCCGTCCTGGTCAACGTTGGTGACGTTGTCGTCGCCGTTCTGCGTGATGCTGCCGTCATGGTCCGCGCCAGCCTGGTCGATCACGGCGCTGTTGCTAGAGCCGGTCTGTGCGGTCGCCGCGGTGTTGTTCTGGGCGCTAGCTCCGGCCGCGAGGCCGAACGCGAGCGCGAACGCGAGGAGATTCTTCATTGTGGGGAAGGGGTTGAGAACGCCTCGGAGGGCGTGCGTTGTGAGCGCGACGGAGTGCCGCGGCGTCCTCGAGGACGCGGGTTCCCTGCGGGCGTGAAGCCCTTCGGATTACAGTCCGTCTTCGGGAGGAGCCGGCGGTCGTGTTACCGGCCGCCGGCCGGAGCCGCCCTCGAGGGCGGACCATGTTGCGCGGTTAGGCGCTACTGCTGCGTCACGGTCGCCGTGTTGCCAGTGCCGTTCTGCATCACGTCGGCCAGGTCACCGGCGCCGGAGACGCCCATGCGGGACTGCTCCACGTTGACCATGTTGCTGCTGCCCTGAATGTCGATCAGCGTCATGCCGAAAGCGCCCGACTGGTCCACGTCAACCATGTTCTCGTCGCCGAGAATCGTGAGGCCTGGTCCGCCGAAGCGATCGTCTGAACCCTCCGGGTTGATCCGGTTCTGCGAGCCCGTCTGGTCGATGTCGACAATGTTGAGATCGCCCGTGATGTCGGCGTCGACCGTCTGTGCGTTGCCGGCCTGGAGGACGTTGAAGACGTTGCCGTCACCCGTAAGAGCCTGACCGCCGGTCATGTAGACGTTGTTGCCGCCACCGTTCTGGACGATGTCTACGTCGTTGTTGCTGCCCACGACACCGAGGCGTACGTCGCTGTTCTGGTTGGCCGAGATGCCAGCGCCGTCGAGGCCCTGCGAGATGTCGACCAGGTTACCGGTGCCGTTCGAGGTGGCGCTACGCACGCTCTGGTTGCGGCCGGCCTGTGAGACGCGCGTCTCGTTCAAGCTGCCCGCCTGGGTCACGTTAGCGAGGCTGTTCTGCGACTCGAGCCCGTCGACGCCCTGACCGATCTCAGCGAAGTTGTCCGAGCCTCCCGACTGCGTGATCGTTGCTTCGTCGAAGTTGGACGCGTTGTTGAGGCCCGAGATCGAGCCGGCTCCGTCAGCGCCCTGGCGAATGAACGCCTCGTCGCTGTCGCCGCTCTGGTTGATCGTGCCCTGGCTGTTCGTAGCCTGACCCTGCTGAACACCCTGGCGGACCGAGGCGAGGTTGTCGTCGCCGCCCTGGTTGATCGTACCGACGACACCGCTAGCGGTACCGCTGCTGGTGCCCTGGAAGAGCTGTGCTCGGCCACTCGTGCCCGACTGGTTTGCGTTCGCCTCTGCGTTCGTCGCCTCTCCATTATTGACACCCTGCGAGATCACGCTGGCGTCGTTGCCTGAGCCGCCGAAGAGGCCTGCGTTATCCGAGCCCGTCTGCGTCACGTTGGCCTGGTTGTTCGTCGCTGTGCCCAGGCCGCCTCCACCGAGACGAATGCCCTGCTGGACCGAGGCGTCGTTGGTGCTGCCGAACTGGAGGACCGTAGCGGTGTTGTCGCCTGCCTGGCGGATGCGGGCGTCGTTGTCGTCGGCTGCCGCGCCGGCCTGGCCCTGGGTGACGGTCGCCATGGCACCGCCCGTCTGCTCGACGGCGGCGTTGTTGTCGCTGCCCGTCTGCGACGTGGTAGCGGCGTTGCTCTGCGCGCTGGCGGCTCCGGCCAAGCCGAACGCGAGCGCGAAGGAGAGGATGAAACGGTTCATCTAGAGTGTTGGGTTGTGATGGTGCCCCGGGGGGCGTGTGAGCGCGGCCGAGTGCCGCAGGTCCCGCTGGTTGTCCGTCCACAGACCCGCGGGAAAGAGGCCTGATGGGAAGAGCTGGCGGCCGTGTTACCGGCCGCCAGCCGGGGCAGCGCCGAGGCGCCGCCAGTCGTGCGCGGTTAGGCGCTAGTTCTGGACCGTCGTGGCGCTGTTGCCCGTGCCGGTCTGCGTCACCGTGGCCGTGTTGCCAGCGCCGCCGCCCATCAGGTTCTGCTGGATCAGAGCCATGTTGCGCGTCTCGGTGTTGCCCATGCCATTCTGGATGATGGTCGCCGAGGCGCCGTCAGCCGAGGCACCCTGCTCGACGGTAGCCACGTCGAACCGGCCACCGAGCTGATCGATGTCCACAAAGCTCCCGTTGCCGTCCTGCGTGACGTTCGCCTCCTTGGCGAAGTTGCCCGCCTGCAAGACGTTCGAGAAGTTGCCCTCGCCCGTCTGGGCGATGGTGGCCGTCCCGTTCCCCCGCTGGTCGCTGAAGGAGGAGTTGTCGAGACCAGACTGGTCGAGGTCGAGGGAGTTACGGTTGCCCGTCTGCGAGGCGTCCGAATCCTGGCCCGACCCGCTCTGGGTCACCGAGGCGTTCTGCGAACGGTTGAGCTGCGAGAGCACCGAGGTGTTGTCCGAGCCCGACTGGTCGATGTCAGCGATCAGGTTGCTGTCGCCACCACTGCCACCGGCCAAGTCCCTCTGGGTCACGGTCGAGGAGTGCATATCGCCGACCTGGTCGACGGTGACCGTGAACGTGTTCGAGAGGTCGTTGTCGTAGGTCTGGGTGATCATCGACGAGCTCATCCCGTCCTGGTTCACCGTCGCCGTCATCGTGTTCGAGTCGTTGCCGAACGCGTTCTGCGAGATCGTCGACGAGGCGCCGTTCGACTGCGTGACAAACGCGTTGATGTCCTGAACCCCGTCCGCGTCGACCGTCTGGTCGATGTCCGAGAAGGACCCGCCCGTCTGGTTGACCTCAGCCAAGATCTGGCGCGAGTTCGTCCCGTCGACGCTCTGGTCGATCTGCGACGTAGAGGCGTCCTGCGTCACGCGAGCGGTGAGGTTGCGGGCGCTCTGGCCTGCTCCCGTCTGCGAGATGTCCGAGTCGGCGTCGCCCGTCTGCGTCGCGCTCGCACGGAACGTGCCGGTGAAGCCGGGGCCTTGCGCGTCCTGGCTCACGCCGGAGACGTTGTTAGCGCCCGATTGATTCACGTTGGTGACCAAGTTGCGCGAGCCCGAAACGGCGCTTTGGGTAACTGTCGAGGCGTTATCCTGGCCGTTCTGGGTGACGAAGGCCTCGGGGTCCTGCGGCACGGCGCCGATCGACTGGTCGAGGTCCGAGTCGGACTGCGTGATGCCGGACGCGTTGCCGGTGCCCGCCTGGTCGACGAAGGCGCCGGCGCCGACGGAGTTCTGGTCGACGTTGGAGGTGTTCTGACCGACCTGTTCCACGTTGGCGACGTTGTCGGTGCCGGTCTGGTTGGTCGTAGCGTTGTTCTGCGCGCTGACGGCCCCGGCCAAGCCGAGTGCGAGCGCGAGAGTGAGAAGATTCCTCATGAGAGAGTGTTGGGTTGTAAGAGTGCCCCGAGGGGCGTGTGGTTGTGAGCCCCAAGGGGCGTGTGAGCGCGGTCAGGGCCGCAGGCCCCGCTGGTCGTCCGTCCTCGAGCCCGCGGGGGAGGCCCGATGGAAAAAGCGGGCGGCCGTGTTACCGGTCCGCCCGCTCAGCGTCAGAAGCCTGACTGGGTGATATTCGCGACGTTATTCGAGCCGCTCTGGGTGACGTGTGCGACGTGGCCGCCGTCCTGGTTGATGTAAGCCTTGTTATCGAACCCGAAGGTCTGGAGCACGAACGCGAGGTTGTCGGCCCCGCTCTGCGTGACCTCCGCGTACCCCTGGTTCTCCTGCTGGATGTACAGCTGGTTTCCCGTGCCGTCCTGGGACAGCACCAACCGGCTCCCGTCGTATTGAAGGGCCGGCGCGGACGCGTTGGCCGTACCGTCTGCGAAGCCCGCCAACACGTTCGAGGACCCCGTCTGCGTCACGAGCGCATCGTTCGAGCCGTCGACCTGCCGGATCGAGGCCGTGTTCAGGCCCGTCCCGGCAAAGGTCTGCGTGAGCCGGGCCTCGTTGCCCGAGCCGACCTGCTCGATGTACGCGCTCGACTGGGCCGCAACTGGAGCGGCTAGTGAGACGGCGAAAAGGGAGAGGAGTTTGTTCATTCGAAAGCCAGTGCGTAGTCCCGATCGGGAGCCGTGCGCGCCGGGCCAGATGGCAAGGCTGCAGAGCTCGCTCTGCCGGATCTGGTCCAGCGGAGTTAGATCGAGAGAGACACGGGCCGTCGAACGGTCCCGGAGGAAACTGCATCCTCGAGGACGAGGGGCGGCGCTGGATGCGCTTCCGAGGCGACAGGCGCCACGGAGGGTGTCGGGTAGATCATCTAGGCTGAGAGCCTTTGGGGAAGGAGTTGCGCAACGAGTTGCGCCGTTCAGATGACCTCAGTGGTGGGGGGCACGTCAATGCCCTGAAGTCGGCGGCCTGGCGGACCAGACCGTCAGGCAAGCACTCAGTCACGAGTGGTGCCCGTCTCAGCGATACCCCATTTAAACCACTGCCGATGTAACAATCAACCCCCCGTCAGAGCCAACTAATGTGAGACGAGGGTACGCCAGGTCACACATCGGCTCGTGGACTCTTCCAGCGACGATCCGCGCTGCTCGCACCGGGGAAATCCCCAGGGGGAATCCACACATCTTCACACACGTAAGGTCTCCTAGGGAGACTCGTCTCATAATGAGACAGCGTGGGCTCTTCCTAACGCTTGGACAAGGACACTCTAGAACGGGGCGTACACCACGATCCCCCCTCGCCCGACCCAGACGTTGTCGTTGACGGTGCCCGAGCCTTGCAGGCCGTCGAGGCCCTCGGTAAACGGGTAGTCGACGCCGCCCTCGACGAACACGCCAAACGAGCGCGACAGGCGGCCCTCGATGCCCGCCGTAGCCGTCCCGTAGATGAACGGCCCGCTCTCGACCGCGGAGACCGACAGGGCGCCGAGGCCGAACGAGAGCGTCGGCGTGACGCGCGCCGAGGGGACGAGCCGGCCCCGCGCGACGAGGGCGCCTCCGACGAAGGGCTCGCCCTCGGCGTTGACGTCCAGGAG
>NZ_JBARYR010000748.1:0-2246 GCF_049648075.1 Rubrivirga sp.
CAAAGGGAACGAGAGCCCATCGACGTCCTCGAACCAAGCGGACTCCGAGCCGAGCGGGAACACCTCGGCGTCGTCGCGCGGGTTGAGGCGGTCGGCACCGGGGTCGGTGACGAAGTCGACGTCGGCGTCGAACAGGCGGAAGTAGACCTCGGGGCCACCGCCCACGTTGCCGCCGTCCCACCCCTCCCCGTTCTCGTCGACGAGGGGCGCGTCGTTGACCGTCACCTTGAGGATCTCGGCGCTGCGTGGCGGCCCTGGGTTGCCGTCGGAGTCGCAGCCGGCGACGACGAACGCGACAGACAAGAGGAGGAACGAGGCGGGCTTCATGGCGAGCGCGATGAGGTCCAGCAACGTACGGAGGGCCGCACGCGCCGCCTCCGTTCCGGGTAGCTTTCACCATGACTCTACCGCCCCGCACCGCCCACGTCGAGCGCGCCACGAACGAGACGACCGTCTCGGTCACCCTCGACCTCGACGGCGAGCCCGGATCCGACTGCCAGACCGGCGTCGGCTTCCTCGACCACATGCTCGACCTTCTGGCCCGCCACGGCCGGATGAACCTGACCGTCAAGGCCGACGGCGACCTCGAGGTCGACGATCACCACACGGTCGAGGACGTGGGCATCTGCATCGGGCAGGCGTTGGGCCAAGCGTTGGGCGACAAGGCCTACGTCGCCCGCTACGGCGAGGCGACGATCCCGATGGACGAGACGCTGGCCCGGGCCGTCATCGACCTGTCGGGCCGCGCGCACCTGACGTTCCACGCGCCGCTCGACCGCGAGCGCGTCGGCGACCTGTCGACGGACATGGTCGAGCACTTTTGGTGGAGCGTCGCCGAGCACGCGCGCGTCACGATGCACTTGGACGTGCTTCGGGGACGGAACGACCACCACCGCATCGAGGGCTTGTTCAAGGCCGCGGCCCGAGCCATTCGCCAAGCCGTCACCCGCGATCCCGGGGGCGACCCGCTGCCGAGCACGAAGGGGGCACTCTAGACGCCGGGGCCGACCTCGAGGGCGTCTACCCTCTGCCGCCTGGAACCGCGCCGCTGCGCCAGAGCTGACGGGCCTGGCGCCACACGTCCGCGTAGGCTCGGTCTCGCTGGAGCGTCAGGATGCGGAACGGGACCCCGTCGCCAGCGACGCCGGCCGTGCGCTCGAACTCGAGGACGGGCGGCGTGGCGCCGCTCTGGATGTAGGTCCAGCGCTCGCCGCGCATCGTCTGGTCGACGAACGTCGGCGGGCCGAACAGGACGTAGGCCATCCCCGGATCGGTCTTCCACCCTTCCTTGTGGACGCCGAACAGCCGGTTCGCCTCCTCGACCCGCTCATAGAACGCGCGGATGGTCGCGGACGCCAGACGCCGGTCGGCCATGCGCTCGCCCCAGAAGCGGTCGAACGCACGCCGCCTCGCGGTGTCCGTCATCGCATCGCGGATCTCACGAAGAGCCCGGTCCTCGGCGAGATACGTCAACGGGCCGACCAAGTCACCCAACCTCGTCACGGCCGGGTAGTCGCGGCGCCGGACCACGAACAAGCGGTCCTCGAGGGCGAGGCGGTCGCCGTCGGGGCTCAGCATCGCGACCTCGACGCGGTAGACGCCGGGCCGAAGCCGCGGCAACGGAGCCGTCACATCGAGGGCGGAGGCCGGATTCAATACGTCCTGCCGCACCACTTGGACCGTATCGACATGCGCCAGGTCGATCCCGCGCGCGCGCAACGCCCCCTGCCCCGGCGTCTGCCCGACGATTGGGAGGGCCGCCAGCGTATCGGACTGGACACGAACGACAGAGACGGCCGTCCGAGCCCCATCGGGCGCCGACAGTGCCTGAACGACCACGCGCAGGGAGTCGAGGCCGGCGGGGACGGAGCCCGCGTCGATGGGGACAGACTGGCCGTCCTCGAGGCGGTCGAGCCGCAGAGAGCTGAGCGACGCAGACCGCGACGGGCGGGACACGCTCACCGTCGCGTTTCTCTCGGCCGTCCGGTCGCTCGCCCGGTCCTCCGCGACAGCGCGCACCATGTAGTCGCCGGCCGGCACCGCGACGCGCTCCACCCGCCACACCCGGTCTCGCGACCCGTCGAGGGTGTCGGACGGACTGAGGGTGATGGGTGCGCCCCCCTCCTGCTCAACCGTGATCGTCCAGCGGACGACGCCCCTCGCCTGGTCTCCCTGCGACCGCAACACGAACGAGTCGGCCTCGAGGCCGAGGTAGATGTCGATCCCTGTCGAGTCGTCCTCGAGGG
>NZ_JBARYR010000749.1:0-4522 GCF_049648075.1 Rubrivirga sp.
ACATCTTCCTGACCGTCCAGTACCAGCGCTACACCTATGGCGCCGACGCGACGCCGGACGACGACTTCTCGATCGGGCAGGTGTTCGCGCTCTATTCCATGGACTTCTAGCCCGATGCTGCGACACCTCTCTCTCGCTCTCTTGGTCGCGTTCGGCATCGCCGGCTGCGACCACGTCACCGACGTCGAAGGGCCGCTCCTGACCGACCGGTTCGGCGACTTTTCCATCTTGGACCCGCTCGTGGCGAGCCAGTCGGCCGTCGACTTCGCGGCCGGCGAGTCCATCGTGTTCACGGCGCGGTTCAACAAACAGACCGACTGGGTTCTCGAGATCGCCGGGGAGCAAAGCGGAGCCGTCCGCCGCATCGAGGGCTTCTCCGCCGAGCTCACGGAGGCAAACGCGCGCTGGAACGGCCGCACGACGGACCTCCCGCTGTTCAAGGACGAGCCGGTCTCGGCACGCTTGTTTTTTCCTGACGAGATCAACTCCGACACGTCATTCGTCGACGTTGCAGTCCTGTCTCCTCGCAGCTACCCCGGCTCAGTCGTCGCCGACTTCGAAGGCGGTGATGACGTCACGTTGGGCAACTTCGAGTTCGAGCTCCAGGGCTCCGGCATCAGCGCCGAGATCCCGCCAGCTCAAGGCAACGGGTTCTATCTGTTCCGTGGGACCGATAGCGTGGTCAGCAACTTCTTCGTCGGCCTGATCGACATCCGCCCGCCGAGCGGCTCGTTCTTCGACGTCCCGACGACGGTCCCCGAGGACCTATACATCAACTTCTTCGTCTACGGCTTCGATACGCCCAACACGATCGCCGTCATTCAGCTTATCGCTGATAACAACGGCAGTGGTGACTTCGAGGACGGACAGGACACTGTGTTTCCCTTCGGCGACATCCCCGTCGACTTCCAGGGGTGGCAGGCCTTCTCGAAGCCGCTCAGCGAACTCGGCCTGACGCAGGCGCAGGCGGCGGAGATCGTCGCGGTTCGGGCGCTCCTGATCTCGGACAACAACAACCAGCCGTCACCGCCGCTCGAGGTCGAGTACGGCATCGACTACATCACGTTCACCTCGGGTGGACCGCTGGAGCTCTAGCCCATCACCGTCGCCATGGTCCGCCGCCCGATCCTCGCGCTCGCCGTTGTGGCACTCGCCTCGTCAGGCTGTGTCCAGTTCCAGACGCAGCAGCTCTACGCTGGCCTCGAGGCCGCGCCGACGCCCGAGCGCCCGCGCACGATCGCGCTCGCGGTCGAGCCGACCATTTACTCGGACGCCGACGACGACCAGATCTGGTTCCAGGACGACGCTCGCTGTACCCAGGGCCGGCTCGTCGAGGACGTCGTCTTCGAGGGCGAGCGCGCTGTCGCTGTCTCGTGGGACCGCAGCACGGAAGGCTGTGAGTGGGCCGGACTTGGAGTCGGCTGGGACGGGTGGGCCGGCAAGGATCTGTCGCAGGTGCTGCCCTACGCCGCCGTCCAGATGCGTGTTCGCGCTGCCCAAGGCCGGATGTTCGGCTTGCCTATCGTGCTCACCCTCGAGGACTACAGCGGCGGGATGGGCTTCGCCTACACCGACAACAAGTACTTCGAAGAACCCTTCCTCAACGAGGACTGGCAGACCATCACCGTCCCGCTCGCGGACTTCGACATCGCCGCGCCCGGCGCGAAAGCGCTCGACCCGACGAACGTGAAGCAGCTCATGTTTGAGCTCCAGCAGTCTGGGAGCATCTACCTCGATGACATCGAGCTGGTGTGGTACGACCCCGAGCCCCAAGAGCCGTGGATCGTCCTGCCCGAGCGGCCCGACCCAGCGGCCTTGCCCATCACGCTCTTCGACGACGCGTTCATCAACGACGACGGCTGGGGCCTGGTCACCGACGGATGCCAGTCGATCCAGACGGAGGCCGAGAGTGGCCGGGGCGAGGTCCTTCGCTTAGCGTGGGACGTCCGAGCGGACGACTGCTACGAGGGCGCGATGGGCGTGAGCTGGAATCAGTGGTACCCCACCGACGTCTCGTCGATCGCCGAGAGCGGCGTGATCCAGTTCGACGCGCGCCTCTCGTCTGGCACGGCTGAGCAAGCTCCAGTCCGCGTCGCCCTCGAGGACTACGGCCGGCAGACGTCGCAGGTCGTCCTCGATGGGCGCTTCGTCGACTCCGGCCGGCTCACGTCCGAGTGGCAGACGGTGACCATTCCGTTCATCGCTCTACGCGGCGGCGGCCGTGAGCTAGCCGCTGCGCCCGCCACCGTCGGCAACCTTCCCGAATTCCAGGACGGAGCCGACTTCAGCGCCATCAAGCACTTGGTGTTCTTCCTCGACGAGTCCGGCGAGATCCTGATCGATGATCTCCGGCTCATCACCTCGGAGTAGCCGTTGACGGCTCCGCCGGCTCTCCCCTGCCTTCCGTTTCTATGAGAGGCTCTGCATTCCTCCTCGCCACGCTCCTCGCGCTCCCGGCCTTCGCTCAGGAGGACTCCACGACGGACCGGCCAGCTGCCTCCGGCATCATCGAGGACGGACCTCGCTTCGAGGGCGCGATCCCCGTCGAGCTCCGCCAAGACGCATCCGGCGTGTGGACGATGTATCGCGGCGGTGAGCCCTACTTCATCCGAGGCGTCGGCGGGACGACGTATCTCGACCGCGCCGTTGATGCGGGCGCCAACTCGCTTCGGACGTGGGGAGCCGGCGAAGCGATTGCGCTCTTGGACGACGCCCACGAACGCGGCCTCTCCGTCGTCTTCGGCCTGTGGGCCGGGCAAGAGCGCCAGGGCTTCGACTACAACGACGCGAACGGCGTGCGCGCGCAACTTGCGCGGTTCCGCGAGGTCGTCCGCACCTACAAGGATCATCCAGCAATCCTGATGTGGGGACTGGGCAACGAGAACGACCTGTTCTACACCGACCTCAAGGTCTGGGACGCCCTCAACGACATCGCCGAGATGATCCACCAAGAGGACCCGAACCACCCTGTGATGCACGTCACGGCCGGCCTCGACGTAGCGGAGGTCCAACTCATCATGGACCGGGCGCCGGCCATCGACGTGTACGGCATCAACACGTACGGCGAGTTGGTCGGCGGGACGCGCGAGTTCCGGTCGTACGGGTACGAGGGGCCAAGCGTGGGTCGCCAGCTCCGACGCGCCGGCTGGGATGGACCGTACGTGATTGCCGAGTGGGGACCGGACGGCCACTGGGAAGTCCCGCGCACGACGTGGGGCGCGTCGATCGAGCAGACGAGCCACGAGAAGGCCCGCGTGTACCGCTTGCGCTACGAGCGCGGCATCGCGGCCGACACGACCCACAGCATCGGCTCGTACGCCTTCCTGTGGGGCGACAAGCAGGAGACTACACCGACGTGGTACGGCATCTTCACGCCAGGCGGCTACGAGACCGAAGTCTTGGACGAGCTCCAATACCTGTGGACCAGCGAGTACCCCGACAACCGCGCCCCGGCCTTGACGGAGTACACGGCGAACGGTCAAGACCGCTACGCCAGCCTCACGGTCGAGGAGAACGAACGGATCACGTTCGAGGCCACGGTGACAGACCCCGACGGCGACGACCTCCGCTACGAGTGGGAGCTCCTCCCCGAAAGCACAGACATCCGCGCAGGTGGCGATGCGGAGGACCGCCCCGACGCCATCGACATCGCGGTCGTCCGCCGCGACGACGGCACGTTGGTGATGCGCGCCCCGCGCGGCGAAGGCCCGTACCGCATGTTCCTCTACGCCTACGACGGCAACGGCAACGTAGCGACGGCCAACTTCCCCTTCCACGTCGGCCCCGTCCCGACCCAGACTGCAGCCCGATGACGCGCCCTGCTCGCCCCTCTGTCGCGCTGTCGGCCCTCGCCGTCGCGCTCATCGCCTCGGCTAGCGTGGCAGGCTGCGACAACTCCGTCGATCAGAATTTCCCGGACGCTGAGGCGACACCCGACGGCTGGGATCTGGTCTGGTCCGACGAGTTCGACGGGGCCGTCCTCGATGCGGCCAAGTGGGAAGCGCAGCTCGGCGACGGATGTGCCGAGGGCATCTGTGGCTGGGGCAACGGCGAGTTCCAGAACTACACGGCCGCCCCGGAGAACCTGTCCGTGAGCGACGGCACGTTGTCCATCACGGCCCGCCGGTCGGTCGCCGGCACCGACACGAGCTACAGCTCGGCCCGCATCCGCACGCTCGGCAAGGGCGACTGGACGTACGGCCGCTTCGAGGTCCGCGCCAAGCTCCCGACGGGTCAGGGCATGTGGCCCGCCATCTGGCTTCTGTTCAGCGAAGACACCTACGGCGGATGGGCGGCCAGCGGCGAGATCGACATCATGGAGGCCATCGGGAGCGAGCCCGGCGAGGTCTTTGGGACGTTGCACTACGGCGGCCCCTTCCCTTCCAACGTGTTCACGGGCGCCCCCTTCGAGCTGTCGTTCGACACGTTCGACCGCGACTTCTACACGTTCACGACCGAGTGGGAGCCCGGCGAGATCAGATGGTACGTCAACAACGTCCTCTACCAGACCCAGACGGCTGAC
>NZ_JBARYR010000750.1:0-9235 GCF_049648075.1 Rubrivirga sp.
CTCGAGGACGCTACCGCCGCCGGTCCGCCTCAGGCGCTCCCGACGCCACGCGGCGAACGACGGCCACGAGGTCGTCCAGCTCGAACGGCTTCTTGACGACCGCGTCCACGTCCGCGCTCTCGGCGTCGGTGTCGCCGGTGAGGAGGAGCACCGGCAGACCCGGGTGTCGAAGTCGGATTGCCGCGGCCAGTTCTCTCCCGCTCATGTCGGGCATGGACAGGTCCGTGATCACGATGTCGAACGCGTCGTCGTCACCCAAAACCTCGAGGGCAGCCGGGCCTCCGTCGGCGCTCTCGACCGTGTGGCCTCGCAGGCGGAGCAGCTTGGTCGTCACGGTGCGGACCATCATCTCGTCGTCGACCACCAGAATGCGCAGGCCGTCCGCTGGGGCGTCCTCGAGGACGCGCGCCACCTTCGACGCCGGTTTCGGCGTGTCGTGCGAGAACGGAAACACCAGCCGGAAGAGGGTCCCTCGGCCGGGCGCGCTTTCGACCTCGATGCGGCCGTTGTGCTCTTGCACGATCCCCTGGCTCATGGTCAGCCCCATCCCGGTCCCCGCCTGGCCCTTGGTCGTGAACAAGGGCTCGAAGATGCGACGCCGCACGCTCTCCGTCATCCCAACCCCGGTGTCGGCGATCTGGACCGCAGCGGCGCTCGTCCCGGACCGAGCCGTTCGCAGGGACAACGTGCCTCCCGCCGGCATCGCCTGGACAGCGTTCAGGACGAGGTTGACCAAGACCTCCCGGAGCTCCGTCGGTGTCCCCATGATGGGGGGGACCGGGCGGAGCTCGCTCTCGACTCGGATCGCGATCCCCTGGCGCCGCGGCTCGTTGTACCAGTAGGGACGGGTCAGCGTCAGGACCTCTTCTGCGATCTCGTGGAGGAGCACGGGCTCTGCCCGCTCCTTCTTTTCGTCCCGGATGTAGCCCTGGATCTTGCGGACCAACGACGCCCCGTCGCGGGCGGCCTGCTCGAGGGCGCGGAGGTGCCCGTGCGCGTCAGCGGCGGCTTGGAGGTGAACCAAGTCAGACCTCAGCAACTCCGCGTGCCCGACGACGGCGGTGAGCAAGTTGTTGAAGTCGTGGGCGATCCCCATCGACATCCGGCCCAGCATCTCCATCCTCCGGCGCCGCGTCTGCTCGGCCGCCCACGAGACGGGCTCGCGCATGACCTCGCCCGTTACCATTACGGGGAACCGTCCAGGCTCGAGGTCGGGCTCACGGATCGGGTGAAAGTGAAGAAGAACCGGGATCGGCTCGTCGCCGCGAGAGGGGACGAGGTACACCTGGTGGAGCACCTGGCCTCCGCGGATCGCTTCCGTCGTGTGCTCCTGGGCAAAGCGCGCGTCCTCCGGCGGAAGCCGGCCCCACAGGTCGTTCCCGAACACGCTCAGCCACGCCTCGTTCGCGTCGAGCTGGCGGCCCGACGGCGAGATCAAGACCGACAGCATCTCGGGCGCGATAAAAGGGAGCGACGGGTCAGTCTCCATCTCGCAAAGGTAGAAGAGTCAGCGCTCTCGCGCCGACCTCGAGGACGAAGCCGCGTCCCCACCTCGGCACCGACTCCACTGGGAGCGCACACGCACCTCGGTAGCTTCCCGCCACTCACGACGCCCTCTCGACTATGTGGTCCGACTCCATCCTCGACACCATCGGCAACACGCCGCTCGTCCGGTTGCTGACGCTCGGGCGAGACCTGCCGTGCACCGTCTTGGCCAAGGTGGAATTTTTCAACCCCGGCGGGTCGGTCAAGGACCGGATCGGACTCGCCATGATCGAGGACGCCGAGGCCAAGGGCCAGCTCAAACCGGGCGGGACGATCATCGAGGGGACGAGCGGCAACACCGGCGCCGGCCTCGCGATCGCGGGGATCGCCAAGGGCTACCGCTGCATCTTTACGACCACGGACAAGCAAAGCCCTGAAAAGGTCGACGTCCTCCGTGCTCTCGGCGCCGAGGTCATCGTCTGCCCGACGAACGTCGCGCCCGACGACCCCCGCTCGTACTACTCCGTCGCCGCCCGGCTGTCGAAGGAGATCCCCAACTCGTTCTACCCCAACCAGTACGACCACCCCGCCAACGCCGACGCCCACTACCGGACGACGGGACCGGAGCTCTGGGAGCAGACCGAGGGCCGCATCACTCACTTCGTCGCCGGTGCCGGCACGGGCGGCACGATCTCGGGCACGGGTCGCTACCTGAAAGAAAAGAACGCCGACGTCCAGATCATCGGCGTCGACCCCTACGGGAGCGTCTACGCCGAGTACTGGCGCACGGGCGAGTTCAAGGAGTCCGAGATCTACCCCTACGCGACCGAGGGCGTGGGAGAGGACATCCTGGCCAAGAACATGGACTTCTCGCTCGTCGACGACTACGTCCAGGTCGACGATGCGACCACCATGCAGATGACGAGGCGGCTGGCTCGGGAGGAAGGTCTCTTTATCGGGCAGTCCTGTGGGATGGCCGTTGCCGGCGCCCTCGATTGGCTCGAGGCCCATCGTTCAGATCTCACCGACGAGGACGTCGTCGTGATCCTGCTCCCCGACAGCGGCTTCCGCTACCTCTCGAAGACCTACAACGACGAGTGGATGCGCCGGAACGGCTTCCTCGAGGCCGCGACGTTGACCGCCCGGTCCGTTGTCGCCGACCGCTCGTCCGATGCCGTGATCGCCGTCGGCCCAGAGTCGACGCTTGCCCAGGCCATCGAGGCCATGACGGAGCACGGAATCAGCCAGGTCCCCGTCCTCGAGGACGGAGAGGTCGTCGGAAGCCTGAGCGAGCGCGGCGTTCTCGACCGGCTCCTCGCGTCTCCCGACGCCCGTGATCACGCCGTTCGCGACGCGATGGGAGAGCCCCTGCCTGTCGTCGACGGCTCCGTCCGCCTGGACGAGCTGCCCAACCGCCTCGACGGCCCGACGGGCGCCGTCCTCGTCACGACCGAAGACGGCGGGTTTCAGATTCTGACCCGCAGCGATCTGATCTCCGCTTTGGCACGAGTCAGCTCGTAGCCGTTAGGCCTTTCACCCAGCTAGCTCATAGTTTGGGCTCCTATCACCTCCCGATCTCGTGGACGCACCGCCCTCAAACTCCCCGTCGCTCTCCATCGAACTTGCCGAGGACGTCGCCGAGGGGGTGTACTCCAACCTGGTGATGATCGCGCACAGTCCAGAGGAGTTCATCCTCGACTTTATCCGCGTGATGCCCGGCGTCCCGAAGGCCCGCGTTAAGAGCCGGATCGTGGTCACTCCGGGGCACGCCAAGCGGCTGCTCGCGGCCCTGGCCGACAATATTCAGCGGTACGAGGCGCAGCACGGAGACATCGGGGACGTCGTCTCGAACGCGCAGCCGATCCAGTTCAGCGCACCTGGCGGGGAGGCCTAACGGCCCGTCCTCGAGGACGAGCCGTGTCGAAGTGGACGGGTTCGCGACATCCCTCTTGCAGGACGCGTCAGGCAGCGCCTAAAACCCTCCTTCGAACGCGTCGAGAGCGCCGTCGTTCGGCTGCAGGGCGACCTCCGCCGCCGAGTCGTCGGCGAAGGGTCGGACGTGGATGTTCCACACGTCGTCGACAGCTTCGATGAGCCGGTCGAGGTCGTCCTTGGTGTGGGTAGCGCTGACACTGATGCGGAACCGCTGGTCCGAGATCGGCACAGCGGGGGCCTCGACGTGGTTGAGGAAGAGCCCTCGGCGGTGGAAGTCGTGCGCGGCAGCGCGGACGTCGGTCGTCCGCGGCACGGGGAGCGAGAAGATGGCCGTCAAGCCGTTCCCCTCGAGGCCGATCGCTTGGAGCTGCTGCGCGAGGTAGGCGGTGTTGTCGGAGAGTGCGCCGTGGACCTCCGGCTCGTCCTCGAGGACGTCGAGGCCCGCGATCACGGCTGCGCAAACCGACGGCGACAGGGACGCGCTGAAGACGTACGACCGCGAGAAATACCGGAGGTAGTCCACGATGTCCTTGCTGGCCGTCACGAACCCGCCGGAGACCGAGAACGACTTCGAGAACGTCCCCATCACGACGTCGACTTTGTCGGACACGTCGAACATGGCGATGGTGCCGTGGCCTCGAGGACCTGTTACGCCAGTCCCGTGGGCGTCGTCGACGACGAGGATCGCACCGTGCTGCTGAGAGATGTCCGCGATCCGGTCAAGGCGGGCAAGGTCGCCTGACATCGAGTACACGCCCTCGACGCCTACAAAGATGTCTTGGTGGTCCCCGCTGACCTCTTCCAATGCTTGGTCCAGTGCCTTCAGGTCGTTGTGGGCAAACGAGCGGCCGCCGATGCGGCCGAGCTTGAGTCCGTCAAGGAAGGACGCGTGGCTCCGCTCGTCGTAGACCGCGAGGTCTTTGGGTCCGGGCAGCGCGCTCATCAGCCCAACGTTGGCGGCGTATCCGCTCCCGTAAACGAGAGCACTCTCCATCTCCTCCAAGTCGGCCAGTCGCTCCTCGAGCTCACGCTGTAGGGGACCGTAGCCGTTGAGGATCGGGGGGCCACCGACACCGACTCCGTATCTGAGAGCAGCCCGGCGCACGCGCTCGACAACCACAGGGTGAGTCGCGAGGCCCAGGTAGTTGTTCGACCCGAACATCAGCATCGGACGCGTTGCGCCCTCGTGGTCCGTCACGAACACCTCGCGATCTATCGGCCCGAGGACTCGCCGGTAGTGCAGCCCATCGATCCCTGCACCTCTCTCACTTCGAATGCGCTCGGAGAAGGTTGAGGTCCGTCCCTTGAGATCGAGCTGCGTACGGATGCGGACGAGATCTCGATAGGACAGGACCTCTGGCAGATCGTCGGTAGACCGAGACATGATCAATACGTGTGGGGGGACCTCTAGTTACGACAGGGCGAACCGGAGTGAGGCAATTTTCTTGCCCTCGATTGGGACGTAGAATGAGACATAGTGACCTATGTGATTAATAATCTGAGAGTGTGACAACCTCCAGAGGCGTTGCCGGCTACCCTCATATCCACGTGAGGGTTGTCTCTATGCCACCCGGCGGTTCGACGTGATCACCATGGCGGTGGCCACGATTGCAAAAAGGACGTGTGGCAGCCAGGCTGCTACGACCGGCGGCAGCGTGTCGACATACCCGAGCGGCTCGATGGTCTTCTGGAGTGCGAGATAGAGGAACGCGACGCCAAGGCCGAGCGCTAGGTGGACCGCCTGCCCTCCGCGGCGCCTTCTGGCTGCGAGCGGGACAGCTAGGACTACTAAAATGATGTTTGCGAATGGGTAGGCCACTTTCGAGTGGAACGCGACGGTCGGCCTCCCACGCATCGCTACGCCTGCGCGTTCTAGGCTCGAGACGTAGGCTCCGGCCTCGGGTAGCGTGAGGCGCTCGACGTCGCGCTCCGACTGTGCGAGGTCCCGAGGCAGCAGTGACAGGGCGGTATCAAGGCTGGCGTGTCGCTCAAACTGCTCCCGGCCATCGGCGGCAAAGCGACGGATTGTGACGTCTTGGGCTCGCCACACAGAGAGAGAGTCCATCCACTGCATCTGGGACGCGTCCAGCCTTTCTGTGACGGACTCCGTGCTGTCGTCGAACGTGATGAGGCTGACTCGAAAGGCTTGTTGTTGGTCTCGGTCGAAGTACCGCGCAGAAACCACGACTCCAGGCGCGGCCTGGCGCACGATCTCCGAGTCCCCGCCGCCCTCTGGGGCATCTCGGTAGTACTGGTTCTGAAACGTGTGGACGACGGCCTGGGAGCGGGGGACGACCCACCCGTTGAACGCGATCATCCCCGTCGTCGCTACTACGCCCGTCAGGACGAAAGGACGCATAAACCGCCACGTCGAGACACCTGCCATGTGGATGGCCGTGAGCTGCATCGACTGGGCAAGCCGTGCCGTGACGTACACCGCGGCCAGAAACAGCGCGAGCGGACTCACCTGCCGAACGATGTCGGCGAGGTAGTAGAGGTAGTAGCCGCCGAAGATCTGCCCGGTCGTTGCTCCACGGTCCAAGAAGTCATCGACGTACTCGGAAAAGTCGATCGTGACGAAGATGGACGCGAGGAGAGCGACCAAGAGGATGGTCGCCGAGAGGAAGCGTCGGAGGACGTGGAGATCGAACCGAGTCACGGCGGGAGCGGGAGGCCCTGGGAAGATCGGGCGAGAGTGCACCCTGGAGGCGCGTCCTCGAGGTCGGCAGCGGAACGGACGGCGGTAGCTTCGCGTGCCCCACTCTATACCGGGCCGCCGCCCGACCTCAACCCCAACACCGTCCAATGAAAGTCCACGAGTACCAAGCCAAGGAAATCCTCGAACAGCACGGCGCCGCCGTTCAGCGCGGGATCGTCGCTGACACGGTCGATGAGGCCGTCGAGGCCGCGAACACGATGGCTGCCGACGGAGTGACCCAGTTCGTGGTCAAGGCTCAGATCCACGCCGGCGGGCGCGGCAAGGGTGGCGGCGTCAAGTTCTGCCCCTCCATCGAGGACGTGCGGCCGGCGGCTGAGAAGATCCTCGGCATGACGCTGGTCACGCCCCAGACCGGTCCCGATGGCCAGCTCGTCAGGAAACTTCTGGTGACGGCGGCAGAGGACATCGCGCACGAGTACTACCTCGGCGTGACGCTCGATCGCGGCAAGGGCATGGACGTCATCATGGCCTCGACAGAGGGCGGCGTCGAGATCGAAGAGGTCGCCGAGGCCACGCCCGAGAAGATCGTCAAGGTCTGGGTCGACCCGTCGGTGGGCCTCCGTCCGTACCAAGCGAACGAGATCGCCTTCCGGCTCGGCTTCGAGGGGCAGGCGCTCAAGGAGGCGCGCAAGTTCGTCTCGGCGCTGTACAAAGCGTACCGCGGATCGGACGCGACGACCGCCGAGATCAACCCGCTCGTCAAGACCGAAGACGGCCGGGTGGTCGCCCTCGACGCGAAGATCGAGCTGGACGAGAACGCGCTTTTCCGGCACAAGGATCTCGCGGAGATGCGGGACGAGGCCGAGGAGGACCCCCTCGAGGTCGAGGCGGGCAAGCACAACCTGAACTACATCAAGCTCGACGGCAACGTCGGATGCATGGTCAACGGCGCCGGGCTCGCGATGGGGACCATGGACCTGATCAAGCTGGCGGGCGGCGAGCCGGCCAACTTCCTGGACGTCGGCGGCACGGCGAGCGCGGAGACGGTCGAGGCCGGCTTCCGCATCATCCTGTCGGACCCGAACGTCAAGGCGTTGTTGGTCAACGTGTTCGGCGGCATCGTCCGGTGTGACCGCGTGGCGAACGGTATCGTCGAGGCGGCGAACAACATCGAGTTGACGGTCCCGCTGATCGTCCGCCTCCAGGGCACGAACGCCGAGGAGGGGATGCAGATCTTGAAGGAGAGCGGTTTACCGATCGAGAGCGCGATCCGCTTGCAGGAGGCCGCCGACAAGGTGACCGCCGCGCTCGACGCGTAGCCGACCCCGTCGATCAACCTAGAAGGGGCGTCCTCGAGGGCGCCCCTTCTCGTTTCCACGCACTATGTCCGCAGGCATCGAGTTCGCGTCCGTCGTCAAGCGCTACGGCGACGTCGCGGCCGTCGACGGCGTCAGCCTCGAGGTCGCGCCAGGCTCGTTCGTGTCCCTCCTCGGTCCGTCGGGGTGCGGCAAGACGACGCTGCTGCGGCTCGTCGGCGGATTCGAGAAGCCGGACGCCGGAACCGTCCGTATCGGCGACCTCGACGTGACAACGCTCGCGCCGCAGCGGCGGCCGACGGCGATGGTGTTCCAGAGCTACGCGCTCTTCCCGACGATGACGGTCGGTGAGAATGTCGAGTACGGGCTGCGGGTGCGTGGGGTCGGTAAGGCGGATCGAGCGCTGCGGACCGCGCGAGCGCTGGAGCGGGTCGACTTGGGCGGCCTCGAGGCCCGTCCCGTGTCGGCGCTTTCGGGGGGGCAGCAGCAGCGGGTCGCTCTGGCCCGAGCGATCGCGGTTGAGCCGAGCGTTCTCTTGTTCGACGAGCCCCTTTCGAACCTCGACCTGGCGCTCCGAGAGGCGACGAGGGCCGAGCTCAAGTCGCTCCAGCGCGACCTCGGCGTGACGAGCCTGTACGTGACCCACGACCAGCAGGAGGCCCTGGCGCTGAGCGACCAGATCGCGCTGATGCGCGCCGGTCGGATCGTGGCCGTCGGGTCGCCGGAGGAGCTGTACTCGGACCCTCCAACGGCCTACGCCGCGTCCTTTTTGGGAGGTGCCAACGTGATCCGTGACCGCGCCCTGGCCGAGCGCCTTTCGGGTGAACCCATGCCCCACGGGTCAGCGTTGGTCGTCCGGCCTGAAGTGCTCGAACCGGTCGACCTCGAGGTCGAGGACGCGGTCGAGGCCCGAGTGGTGGGGCGGCAGTTTCTGGGCTTGACGTCGGAATGGACGATCGAGTCTGGAGGGCAGCGCCTCCGCGCCTGGACCGCTCCATCGGCAACCACGCCCTCGAGGACGGGGATCATCGCGCGGCGCTGGAGGTGGGTCGAGGACGACGCAGCGCCGACCTCGAGGGCCGAGTAAACTCCGCCACGCCTTTCTCCGACGATGACCAACCCCGACTCTCTTTCTCTCCGCGACGACCTCGAGGGCTTGACGGCCGCTCGGATTGCCACCTTGTACCGCCGGGCACCGCTCTTGCGGAAGACGGACAACTCGGATGCGCTGATGGCGGCGTTCGAAGCCTCCAATCTGGTTCTCACGTTGTGGGAGCGCGACCGCTTGGTGGGCCTGGCCCGCGTGCTGACCGACGGCGCGACGACGTCTTACCTCTGCGACCTGGCCGTGGAGCCGGACGTTCAGGGAGCGGGCGTCGGGAAGCGATTGATCGATGAGATCATGGAGCGCTGCAAGGGGACCGAGCTCATTCTGCGGGACTCGAACCTGTCATCCGGCTTCTACGACCGTCTGGGCTTCCAGCACGTTGACAACGCTTGGGTGCGTCCGGCATGACCGACCTCGACGCGTCGCTCCACACGCTTCTCAAGACCCGGCAGTCACTCGTCGCGATCACGGACGCCCTCGAGGATGACGCCCGGTTGACGGTGCCGGATGGGTTCTCGAACCACGTCCTGTGGAACCTGGCCCACGTCGTCGTGACCCAACAACTGCTGGTCTACGGACTGAGCGGTCTTCCCCTCAACGTGCCGGACGAATGGGTCTTGGCTTACCGGAAAGGGACGTCTGCCACGACGGGAGAGTCCGTCGCGAGCTACGCCGACGTTCGCGAAGCCGCGCTCGAACTCCCCTCGAGGACGCGCGCCGACCTCGAGGCCG
>NZ_JBARYR010000751.1:0-5290 GCF_049648075.1 Rubrivirga sp.
ACCTCGAGCCGGCGTCGAGCGCCTTCCGCTCCTCGGTCGAGTAGCCCCGGCCCTTGCCGTGCGTCCCGAGGGCGAGCACGCCGACCAGCTCGTCCTCGACGGACCACAGCGGCACGCGCAACACGAACGTCGGGTCCTCCCAGACCTGGACCGAGCACGGCGGCATCGAGGTCGCGTCGAGCGTCGCGTCGGCCCACTCGAGCACGGCGGCGGCCTCGAGGCCGTCGGTCGCGACGACCTCCCAGCCATCGGGGTCGAGGTCGATGACGGCCGCGCGGTCGGTCTGGAGGACGTCCCGGACGGCGGCGAGTGCGACCCGGCTGACTTCCTCTGGCGAGCCGACGACTTGTCGGCCTGCGAGCAGCAAGGGAAGCCGCTCGACGAGCCGCTCGCGCGTACGGACCAGGTCGGCGTCTGCCTTCCGGGTCAGCCACTCGCGCATCGGGTTGAACACGGCGAGCGCGATGACGGCCGCGAGCGCTGCCGCTACGGACTCGGCGCCAGCCCCCATCGAGGACCGGAGCCCGACGCGTAGCGCCTCGGCCCCGCCGGCGAACACGGCGGCTAGGCCCAGCGTCGCCGCGCCGACCGCGGCCGACCTCGCGATCCACTGATCGGCGTCCCACGGCCGAAAGTTGAGAACACCCGCGAGCACCCCAAGAGGGATCGCGATCGTCGTCGTGGGCACGACCACGCTCAGTGCCGTATCGACGACGTACTCCGTAACCGTATGCTCGGCGTCGAGCCAGTCGAAGACGAACCCGGTAAGGATGTCCGCTAAGAGCAGTCCAATAAACGCCCCAAATGGGAGGAGCACCCACTTCATCTGCTGCCGAACGACTCGGTCCGGCGACCGCCGGTACTTCCCGACGAGACCGACGAGCGGCGCGATGGCGCCACCCAACAGGGCGACGAGCAGGACCGTAATCACGACGACTTGACTGACCTCGTTCCAGGCCTCGCTCATGTGCCGCCCTAGCAACCCGAAGACGAACGCAGTTCCGAACGCGAACCCCACTCCGGCGACGATTCCTTTCCGGATATGACGGGTCCATAGCGGGACGTGGCGGCCGTCGGGGAACCGGGCCAAGACCACCGCCAGCGATGGGAGCGCGGTCGCGATAAGCACCACGACCAAGACGACGGCACCGACCTGGACGGCCTCGAGGTCATCGAGCCAGTCGACGGCCTCGATGCCGCCGAATCCCGCCGCGACGGCCAGCAGCGTCCGGGAGACGTCGGACGGGTAGCCGCTCCCCCGCGACCGGATGTAGAGCACGAGGCCGACTCCGATCAGCGCTGCGAGCGCGAGGTACCACAGCAATCGCTCCAAGGTGTCGACGGCGGCGGCCGAGAGGCCGATGGTCCGCGCTCGCTCGACGTTGAGCGCGTCCACGACTAAGTCCATGCGTAGCGTGTCACCATCCCGGACGACTTCGACCGGGACCGCATCTCCACTCGCCCCTCGTACCGTGAACCTCCGATCGGACGTCAGTAACGAGTCGGCGACCGGCTCCCCGTCGACGGTGAGAACCTCATCTCCCGTTCGGAATCCAGAGGCGTACGCGTCGAGGCCAGGTTCGAGGTCGAGCACGCGGGGGGCATCGCCGGCGCGAAGGAACGTCGTGTGCTCATACGTCGAGGCAACAGTGCCGACCAGCCCCGCCCCCGCAATCACCAGGAGACCCCAAAACACCGCAACCCCGAGCGGTCGACGGAGAGGCCGCACCACTCGGTGCCACCACCGCCGTCCACGCCAGGTCATGCGCCGGATCCGTCGTCGAGGTCGAGCCATGCCGGAGGCTAGGGCCAAACGGCACAGCCGTCAACTGCTCTCGTCCTCGAGGACGACTACTCGAGGACGGCTACTCGAGCAGCAGGTCCGTCTCGCGGTCGGCCTCAGCACCGGTCACCTTGTCGCGGACGGTCACGGTCAGCGTGTACAAGCCCGGCTCCTGGCCCGTCGCGTCCAAGAAGAGGTAGACGGACTCGTCGGTGCTGTTGCCCTGCGCCTCGAACGCCGACGACACCGCCGCGCCGCCACCGCCGAAGATGCGCCGCGCCAACCGCCGCAACCCGCGCGACGTGTCCTTGGGCCGCAGGCTGGCCTCGACCTCGTAGTCCGTCCGGTCGCCCTCGAGCCCGAGCCCGTAGGCCTCGAGGTAGAGGTACACCGGGTCGCCGGCGCGGAAGACGCCCCAGGGCGCCGGCTGGACGGAGACGCCGTTGCGGAAGACACGACCGGGCTGAGCCTGGTCTTCCTCCTCGACGAAGTAGGCCAGCAGGATGTCCGAGAGTTGGAAGTCCGCGCCCGCGAAGTCCGGCACGTCGACGGCGCGGCGCTGAACGGCGCTCGTCTGGCCCGACGCGGTCTCGAACTCGAGGGAGACCTCGTAGCCCTCGCTCGGCGGAGCCGACATCGGCTCGGTGCTGGTCCACAGCCGCGTCTGGTCGAACGGGACGATCTGGGCACCGCGCAACCCGTACACCGTCCGGCGCCGCTCGACGAGCAAGTCCCGCTCCGGGCCGATCAGGAACGCGCCCGTCTTGACCGTCACGTCCACGTCTTCCTGGACTCCGTCCTGCGGGTCGCCTGCTACGGGGATCCCGTAGTTGACGTAGAGGTCCGTCCGGCCGTCGTCACCCTTGAAGGCTGTGACTCGGTAGGGAAGCTGGACCTGACGGCCCGGCGCCTCGAACGTGTAGCGCTCCGGCTGGCGCCGAACCTGTTCCTGGGCTCGCTCCACGAAGTCCATGGCGCCGGGGTTCTGTGCCGTCACCAACGCGAAGACGTCGGCCGGCGGCGAGTAGAGCCGGAACGAGCCGTTGCGCGTCGGGTCCTCGAACACGAACCGGAGGTCGTCGCCGTAGTCCCACACGTTGAACCGGTTCACGGACGCGAGGCCCTCCTCGGCGCCGCTCAGAGCAAACTCTCCACGGCCCGTGAACTGCTCGACCACGAGACCGAATCCGCCCTCGATGACGACGTCGGTCTGGGGCACGCCGTAGCGGACGTGCAGCCGCCCGCGCTCCGTGTCCCAGCCCGGCATGTCAAGGTCCTCGGACCGGTACAGCAGTTCGGCGGTGGTCAAGCGCGCGTAGTGCTCGGTCCGGCGCTCGTTGACCGTGTTCAGGAATCGGGGGTCGCGGCTCGTCCAGTACCGCTCGGTAAACGACTCGGGGTTCTCGCGGTATGCCCGGTGCTCGTCGGGCGGCAAGATGAGTGTGAGGTCGGTGTAGGCCTCGAGGACGTCGTCGTCCATGTGCTCGAACGCCTGCCGGAAGGCGACGGCGGCAGGCTCGTACTGGCCGAGCCGGTGGTTCACGAGACCCGTGTAGAGCCACATCCCGTCGTCCTCTGGAAAGTGGATGAACATCTCCGCCAGATCCGGCAGCACCTCCTCCCACTCGCCCGAGAGGGCCGCGAGCCGGACCAAGTGATCGTAGACCGGGCGGCGGCGCGGGTCGCGCTCGATCGCTTCGCGAAGGTGCCCGATGGCGCGTTCGTACGAGGACCGGGCTCGGTCCGAGAAGTCGGTCGGGGTAAACCCTCGGCGCTGGAGCTCAGCGATGTCGAACCGGTCCGAGATCTCTTCGCCGAACGTGTTCTCGAAGCTAGCCGCGCTGCCGAGCTCTCCCTCCGACAAGGTCGCGTCGACGTCGCCGAAGTTGGGGTCCGCGCTCGCCAGGACCGTGGCCGGCGAGTCGATCTCGGGATCGGAGCTCCGCCCCACGTCCTCCGACCGGAACGTCAGGCCGGGCAGCTTGATCGCGTTGCGGTACTTGTAGTAGTCCGAGATCGCCTGGACGCCCAGTTCCTCGTGTCCAAACGCGTTGGTCGAGTCGAGGGCGAGGATCCGGTCCGCCAGGTCCCGGCGTTGCTCTCGACGCAGCAACTCGACGATCGAGCTCCAGCTGTCGCCTCTCAGTTGCTCGAGCTGTGCGACGAGGTACACCACGTTGTCCGGGTCGAGGTCGACGGCGCGGTTGATCTCGCGCCCCGCTCGGCTTTCGTTCCGGTCCGGGTTGCGCTCGTCGTACAGCACACGAGCCAGGAGGTAGCGCGCCTCGGGGTCGTCGGGGGCGGCCTCGATGGCCTGTGTGAAGGCGCGGGTAGCCTCGGCGAAGCGACCCGCCTGGTATGCCTCGAGTCCTCTATCAATGGCCGTCGTCTGGGCGAACGCGGGCAGCGCGAACGTGGCGAGCAGGAGGAGCGGAAAGCGCATAAGAGCAGGAGCGAAGCGTCTGAGGGGAAACGACGTACCGGGGGGCGTCCGTGCCCAACGTCCGGGCTAGATCGGCGCCCGTCAAGGCATGAAGTGGGGACTGCCGCGACCCGTTCCAGAGTTGGGACACCGGGAGCCGTCCTCGAGGACGAGACCCTTGACCTCGAGGAAGGTTGCCGCCCTCGAGGACGAGCGCTAGTACGACTTGAGCGCGCGGTCCATCCGGCGCTTCGACTCGCGCTCCGCAATCGAGTGGCGCTTGTCGACGGTCTTTTTGCCCTTGCCCAACGCCAGTTCCAGCTTGGCGCGGCCGTCCTTGAAGTAGAGCTTGATCGGGACGATGGTCATCCCCTTCTGCTCGGTCCCCTTTTTGAGCTTCTCGATCTCGGATCCGTGGAGCAAGAGCCGCCGCATCCGGCGCGGCTCGTGGTTGGCGTAGCCGCCCATCTCGTAGGGCGCGATGTAACAGTTGACCAGATCGGCGCCGGCCTTCCCGATCTTGACGAACGCCTCCTGGACGTTGGCCGTCCCCTTGCGGAGCGCCTTGACCTCGGAGCCCGTCAGCACGAGCCCGGCCTCGAAGCGGTCCGTGATCTCGAAGTCGAACGTCGCCCGACGGTTCTTCGTGATGATCTGGATGCCGTCGGCCATGGGGAGGAGAGGGATAGGGGATGCGGGGCCAAGGGATCGCGTGCCCGGCGCTCCCTCTATTCGTCCTCGAGGTCGCCGGCCTCGAGGTCTGGGATCTGGATGAACGGAACGGCGGGAGCCTCCGACAGCGTTCCGGTCTGGAAGAGATACTCCGCGATCTGGTCGAGTCCGTCTTGCGCGTACCCGTCGAGCGTGAGCTGGTACACCCCGACGCCATCGACTGCCAGAGCGTCGGTCGGTGCCGCCGCCGTCGCCGCGGCTCGGAAGCGGCGCGCCGTCTCAGCGTCGACGGTGCCGGCACTCGCGCACACCAACCCCCACGGGTAGGGCCGCAGCGTCAGGTCGAGCCACTCGAGGGCGGGGTCGAGCGAGAACGCGTTCTCAGGTACCGCCACGTCGATGTCCACCAGCGC
>NZ_JBARYR010000752.1:0-3176 GCF_049648075.1 Rubrivirga sp.
CCGTAGATCCGGTCCTCGACGCGGGTCGGCGTGAACGGGTCGTATGGGTGCGTCTCGCTCGGGGGCACGACGTCGAGGTGCGAGCAGAACAGCAACAGATCGTCGCCGTCGCCCAGGCTCACCCAGACGTTGTTGTCGTGGCGTCCGGCCTCGAGGCCGTGATCGCGCGCCCACTTTTCGACGTAGTCCGCTGCGGCCGCCTCGTGGTGGCTGAGCGACGGGATCGAGACCAAGTCGGCGTGGACGTCGAGGACGGAGATGGGCATGGAGGGACGGAGGGATTGGGGGCGGAGGGATCGGGTGCCGTCCTCGAGGTCAGGGAACGACGACGGTGCCCCCATCGCCCTCGAGGCCGTAGGGTCCGCAGATGCGGACGGCGGGGACGCCGCGGTCGAGCGCGGCGAGCGCGGTCGTAAGCTTGGGCCGCATCCCGCCGCCGATCCAGCCTTGGGAGATCCCGGCCTCGACCTCCGCACGCGTCAGGCGCGGGAGCAAACTGTCTGGATCTTCCGGGTCGCGGCGAACGCCGGCGGCCTCCGTGACCAGATCCAGGCGTGGCGATCCGAGCGCAGCGGCGATCTCGGACGCCACCGTATCGGCATTGACGTTGTAGAGCGCGCCTTCGTGGTCGGCACACACCGTCGCGACGACGGGCGTAAAGCCGGTACCGATCAACGCCTCGAGGACGGACGGGTCGACGCCCTCGACGTCTCCGACGTGCCCAAAATCGACCATCGTGCCATCGACTTCGATGGGCGGGCGGCGCGATACGGTCACCAACTCGCCATCAGCCCCGCTCACGCCGACGGCGCGGACGCCTGCCGCTCGAGCCGATGCGACCAGTCGAGCGTTGAGCGCACCCCGCAGCGTGTAAAGCGCGACCTCGAGGTCGAGATCGCTCGTCACGCGGCGCCCCGCGACGATCCGAGGCTCGTGTCCCAGTCGCCGCGCCAAGGCCGTCGCCTGCGGACCTCCGCCGTGCACGACAACGGCACGCGCGCGCTCGAGCCCGGACCAGATGGCCGCGACGGCGCTCTCGTCCTCGAGGATGGCACCGCCCAACTTGACGACGGTGGGTCCAGTTCGAGGTTCAGGGTTCGGAGTTCGTGTACTCACAGCATCGAGGTCGGGTCGCACCGCGAAGATGGCGGGGTAGTGCGGAATGTGGAGAGCTCCGAGCAGAGTTGCTCCTACCCAGCCGGCGAACCCTGAACCGAGAACCCAGAACCTTCGAGCCCCCACACCCACTCCAAGATCGCTTTCTGCGCGTGGAGCCGGTACTCGGCCTGGAGCACGTGCGCGGCGCGGTCGTCCTCGAGGACGCCGTCGGTCACGACCACGTTGCGACGGACCGGCAGGCAGTGCATGAACGCGGCGCGGTCGGTGCGGGACATCTTCGCCACGTCGATGCGCCAGTCCGCGTGCGACGCGCGCTGAGTCGCCTCGTGGTCCGGATCGTCGTAGACCGACGTGCCGGACCAGGCCTTCGCGTAGACGACGTTCGCGCCTGACAACGCGCCCGCCGAGTCGGCCGACTCCGTCACCGATCCGCCCGTCCTCGAAGCCTCTTTCTTGGCGAGCTCCAGAACGTCGGCATCGAGGCCGAAGCCCGGCGGCCGAGCGACGATCACTTCCATGCCCAGGCGGGCCGCCATCATCACGGCTGAGTTCGGGACAGCGCGCGGCAGCGGCTTGGGGTGCGGCGCCCAGTGCAGGACCAGCTTCTTGCGGCGCGTCTCGCCCAGCGTCTCGGTCACCGTCGCTGCGTCTCCCAGCTCTTGGCACGGGTGCCACCGCGCTGACTCGAGGTTGACGACGGGCACCGTCGAGGCCGCGACGGCGGCTCGGAACGCTTGGTCGGCGCGGTCGGCCCTGTGATCGGTGAGCGTCGCGAAGGTCCGCACGCCGAGCGCATCGACGTAGCGGCTCAGGACGCCGAACGCCTCCGTGACGTGCTCCGCCTCGAGGCCGTCCATCGTGACGCCGTCCCTGGTCTCAAGCCCCCACGTCCCGTTCCCCGGCGTCAACGTGACCGCGTGCGCACCGAGTTGCGCCGCGGCGACGTCCATCGAGGTCCGCGTGCGGAGCGACGGGTTAAAGAACACCAGACCAAGCGCTTTGTGGGCCGCGGCATCGCTCCACGCCGAGTTTTGCCGATGCCACAACGCGCGCTCGAGACAGGCGTCCCAGACGTCGGTGGAGAGATCGGACCAGGAGGTGAGGTGGTTCATCGTGTTGGAATCGGAGGGTCAGCCTCGAGGTCGGTAGGGACGTCTTGCAACACGTCCACACGGCGTGGCGATGAGATCGTCCTCGAGGGCGGAATGGTGACGGGTCAGCCCTCGAGGACGGACGTCAGGCGCGCGATGAAGTCGTCGACCTCGAGGTCGGACGTGGTGAGCGGCGGCATCAGGCGGAGCGTGTCGGCACGGCCGGAGGTCCCGACGATGACGCCGGCGTCGCGGAGCGCGTCGCGGATCGGAGCCGCCGGTCGGTCGAAGGAGGCGCCGATCAGGCAGCCTCGGCCTCGGACCTCCGTCACGGCGTCGAGAGCGAGAAGCCCCATCTCGAGGCGGTCGAACAGGGCGACCGCGCGGTCCATCAAGGACTCGTCCTCGAGGACGGACAGCGCCGCGTGGACGGCGGCCATCGCCAGCATCCCGCCGCCGAACGTCGTGCCCTGGTCGCCGGACTTGACCGTCGCCGCGATGGCGTCCGACACCAAGACCGCGCCGACCGGGACGCCGGCGCCCAGACTCTTAGCGAGCGTGATGAGGTCCGGCGTCACGCCGACGTGCTCGCCATACGTGAACGTCCCCGTCCGCCCGACGCCCGTCTGGACCTCGTCGAAGATCAGGACCGTCCCGGTCCGGTCGCAGATCTCGCGGAGCGCGCGGTAGAAGTCCGGCGCCGCCTCGGTGATGCCGGCCATCGACTGCATCGGCTCCAGGATGACGGCGGCCACGTCCTCCCCGGCGAGGGCTTCTTCGGTGGCGCCCTCCCAGCCGAACGGGAGCCAGGTCGTCTCGGGAAGGATGTCGCGGTAGGGCGCGTGGTACTTGTCGCCGTAGGTCGCCGCGAGCGCGCCGAGCGTCCGCCCGTGGAAGCCGCCCGCGAACGCGACGACGCGGCTGCGGCCGGTGAACGCGCGCGCCAGCTTGAGGGCGGCCTCGTTC
>NZ_JBARYR010000753.1:0-2153 GCF_049648075.1 Rubrivirga sp.
GACCTGGGCGGCGGGGGCAGGTGGGCCCCGCGGACCGGCGGCAGGGGGCGGAGGCTCAGCCCTCCAATCTCGGAGGCCTGCACGAGGGCCGAGAACGGCCCTGGACGATGGGAGACGTAGGTATAAGGGGGCATCGGGGGGACAAATGCCGCCTTCAACATAGTGCACGCCGGTTCACGAGATGCCTGATGTGGATATCTCACAACCGACCGGACTCGAGGGCCAACACGTTCGTCCTCGAGGGCGTGAACGCGAACGATGCTGCGGCCTCGAGGTCGCCGAGTCGATCTCCGCCCTCCAGGCCACGCTCTCTACCTCTGGCGTGGCCGCAGGGGCGACTCCACGCGTTACGCCGTCGTCCCCGCGAACGCGGGGATCCAGAGGGCCGACCTCGAGGCCGAGGACTCACCTCGAAGTTCGAGGCGACACCGTACGGTCCCCGCCTGCGCCGGAATGAGCCGCTTCCGCGCGACGCCCCATCCTCGTCCTCGAGGACGCGATCCCCGAGGACGCCGTGTCGCGGTTGGCAGAGGCCGCTATCGCGCTGCCAGTCCCTCTGCTTCGGCGACCAGAACTTCGATCGCATCCAGGCCGCGGTCCCAGAAACCGGGGTCCTTGAGGTCGATCCCCAACCGCCCGACCAGCACGTGCGGCCAGTCCGAGCCGCCGGCGGCCAGCAGGTCGCGGTAGCCCGACGCGAAACCGGGGCCTTCGCTCTGGTAACGTGCGTAGAGCGCAAGCACCAGTAGCTCCCCGAACGCATAGGCGTAGACGTAGCCCGGCGTGTGGACAAAGTGCGGGATGTAGCTCCACCACCGGCGGTAGCCCTCGGTCAGCTCGACCGAGTCGCCGTACATCGCGGACTGCGTCGTCATCCAGTGCTCGGCAAAATCGTCGACCGACAACTCGCCGACGTCGCGGCGGTGGGTGTGGATCGCGTCCTCGAAGCGGTTCATCGTGACCTGACGGAAGACGGTCGCCATCGTGTCGTCGATCTTCCCGACCAGGAGAGCGAGCCGGTCTTTGGGGTCCTCGAGGACGGCCAGCATCCGCTGGAACGTCAGCATCTCGCCAAAGACCGACGCGGTCTCGGCAGTCGTCAAGGGCGTGTCGGCGTGGTAGACGCCCTGGACGCGGGACAGGTACTGGTGGACGCCGTGGCCGAGCTCGTGGGCCAGCGTCTGGACGTCGCGCAGGCGCCCCGTGTAGTTCATCAGGATGTACGGGTGGGCGCTCGGGACGGCGCCGTGGCTGAACGCCCCTCCCCTCTTGCCCGGCTCGGGCGGCGCGTCGATCCAGCGCTCGTCGAAAAAGCGGTCCACGATGGCGCCCATCTCAGAATCGAAATCGCCGTAGGCAGACGTCACCGTCTCGCGCGCCTGTGCCCACGTCACGAACCGCTCGGCCTCGCCGGTCGGCGCGTAGCGGTCGTAGTCCTTGAGGTCGGAGATCCCCAAGAGCTGGCCCTTGAGCCGGTAGAACCGCGACACCAGATCGTAGCGGCCGGTCACGGCCTCGATGAGCGCGCTGACCGAGGCGTCGTCGATCTCGTTCGACTCGTTGCGGCTCGTGATCCACGACTCGTAGCTGCGGAGCCGGTCGCTCGAAGCCTTGTCGGCGAGGATCGTGTTGAAGACGAACGAGAGCGGGCGCTGCAAACCGTCCAGGCCGTCCGTGACGGCGGCGTGCGCGTCCCGGCGGACCGAGCGGTCCGCGCTGTGCAATTTGACCGTCGCCTGGGTTAGCGGGAGCGACTCGCCGCGGACGGTGAACCGGGCGTCGCCGAGCGTCTCGTCGAAAAACCGGTTCCAGGCGCTCCAGCCCGTGACGGCTTTCTCCGAAAGGATCTTCTCCTCCGGCTCCGTCAAGACGTGCTCCCGCGCCTCCGTCTTGAGCTCGAGGTAGTGACGTACCGACGCCAGGGCCTCGTCCTCGATGAGCGCCTGGGCGCGGGCGGGCTCGACGGCGGCCCACTCGACGTCGACAAACAAGAGTTGCTGTCCGATTCGGGTGTAGGCCTCCCGCACGCGCTGGAGACGCGCGCCGGCCGCCGCGTCGTCGGTGTCCGTGCTCCAGGCGAGGTAGGCGTAGGTGTACGCCCGGCCGGTGCGGTCGTGGACCTCGCCCAGCTCGGCCATCGCCGTCGCCAGGTC
>NZ_JBARYR010000754.1:0-2476 GCF_049648075.1 Rubrivirga sp.
GTTCAGGACGACGGCGTCGCCGGCCTCGAGGTAGCCGCCCAGGTCGGAGAACCGGCGGTGCTCGACGGCGCCCGTCGCCCGGTCGAGGACGAGCATCCGGGACCCGTCGCGGCGCTCGGCCGGCCGCTGGGCGATCTGCTCCGGCGGCAGGTCGAAGTCGTAGGCGTCGAGGACGTTGGGGCTGGGCATGGCGCCAAGATCCGACCTCGAGGCCTGCGAGGCCGCGCCCTCGACGCGAAATGTGGGAGAGACCGAACCCACGTCGCCCTCGAGGAGGCACCCTCGAGGACGATCTCGTGCCGGCCTCGAGGGCGACGGGCGTTACAGCTGCCGGGCGCGGCGACGGACGTTGTCGAACTGCCGGTCGTCGCGGACCAGTCGCTGCCCATCGTAGCGACGGGCGAGTTGGCGGACGTCCTGCATCCGGTCCGACGAGAGCGGGTGCGTGCGGAAGAAGGCGACCCCTCCTCCCCTCTCGGCCGAGGCCAGGCGCTCGAGCAGGTCGGCGAGTCCGTCGGGGTCCCAGCCGGAGCGGGCCATGATCTGGACGCCGAGCCGGTCGGCCTCCCGCTCGTCTCGCCGTGAGAACGACGCGAACGCGCCCTGCGCCGCGATCTGGGCGGCGAGTCCTTCGGCTCCGCCGCCCAAGCCGATGGCCCCGGCGACCTGGTTGAGCTCGTTGGCCGCCGAGAGCCGCTGGGTCCCGTGGCGTGCGACTCCGTGGGCGACCTCGTGGGCGATGGCGCCGGCCAGCTCGCTCGCGCTCCCGACCTGGGCGATCAGCCCGGTGTTGATGTAGACGAGTCCGCCCGGCACGTTGAACGCGTTGATCGCGTCGTCGCGGACGACGTAGAACCGCCACGGCCGGTCCCCGAGCTCGGTCTGCCGTGCCATCCGCTGACCGATGTCGTTGATGTAGCGCGTCAGCGTGCGGTCGTTCGTGAGCGGGAGCTGCCGGGCGAGTTGGTCTTCGAGCTGGCGACCGGCCTGCCACTCGTCGTCGACGGAGTAGTAGTTGGCGCCGCCGAGTGTGGCGCACCCGGTGAGAAGGGCGAGCGCGGCGAGCGCTCCGATGCGGAGACGGGACATGGTGAGATGCGGTGTGGTGGGACCGACGAACGGCGACGAGGCGTGCCGCCGTTCCCTAGCCGCCCTCGAGGTCGACGGCGTCACGTCCACAGTTCGGCTCATCGTCCTCGAGGGCGACGGCACCGCGAGGAATGACCGGGGTGTCCATAAGGCGAGACGGGTATTTCCTGACTAAGTGTTTTTTTTGGGGGGGGGGTGTATGTGAAATACTGATCACTTTCCTTGAGTCAGTCCCCCCTCTATAACTCCCTGCTGATCTACGCTCTACTCATTCGAGCGAACCGCGAAATCGCTCGGCGTCACGCTTACCGCCGTGCTCGTCCTCGCGCCCGCGGCGTACGCGATCGCTACGCAATGCACCTTCGGGCGGCTGCGAGATCGTCTTTACAGAGGACTCTACGAACGACGGGCATGGCCTCTCTGGCTACTACTGCGACGGAGACCTTTTGAGCGTGCACTACGGCGCCGGTTCCTGCTAAACCGCTTACCAAACCAACGACTGAACCCATGAAATACCTCACGTACACGGGCGGCTTGGCCGCCCTCGTCCTCACGCTCACGGCCTGCGAATCAGCCCTCGAGGTTGACCCGACCTCGGCGTCGCCGCCTGGCGCCGCGGTCCACGCCGTCAACCACTCGATCATGGGCAACCCGGCCGCGCTCAAGGACGGGCGCTCGACCGAGGAGCTTAACGGGATCATTCGGCGGAACCTAGACGCCAGCTTCGCCGAGGATCCCGAGACCGGGATGGGCTACCGCTGGCTGTTCCGCTCGGAGCGGCCGCTCGCAGAGAAGGACGCCGCCGCCGCCCGCCTCATCGACGCGCATCCCGGCATCGAGTGGGTCCACCTACGCCAGATGGTCGCGGCCGAGTTGTTGGAGCTGCACAAGCGGAACGCGTCCGATGACATCGACGCGATCGAGCGGTACACGGCCGTCCTCGTCGAGGCCGAGAATCCCTCGGCGGACTTGTTCACCTACTCCCTCCCGCTCCTCGAGGAGCGCTGGTCGGCATCCGAGCGCCAGGAGGCCGCCCGCGTCGCCGTCCGCTCGGCGACGGATTGGCTCGGCCAGAACTGCACCGATTGTGCGGCCTCGGCGCGACGGGCAGCGGCTCCTGGCGGCGACACGCCCGCGGCGAACGACAAACGCAGGGCCGTCGAGGACGCCCTCGGCACGCTCGCGGATCTCGCCCGCGGGTGACCGCCGTCTAGGCCTCGCCCTCGAGGACGACCTATACAGCACGCCCCACCGGCCTCGATGCCGGCGGGGCGCGTCGTTCCACAGAGTCGGTTCTGCTGAACGAGCGTGGGCGGCTGCGTCTCCGCAAATCCGAGCACGCGGCCTGGACCAGGTATCCTGGGGCGAGACCACCCGTCATCCCGAC